>JANOGJ010000568.1:0-3872 GCA_031405995.1 Acidobacteriota bacterium | reverse complement strand
CGACGCAGATGTTCGTGTAGTTCACGTTGCGGTCGATGATGTAGGTGACGACGTCCTCGGGGTGCTTCCGGCGGCGGACGGCATCGGCCAGACGGCCGATGAGCGACGTCGGCGCCTGCTCGTACAGCGCGAGCGCGCCGGCGCGATCGAGGCGGCCTCCAGCGGCGACGTGCGCCGCCAGGGCCTCGATCGTCATCGGGCGGGTCATTGTCTGGGTCCGGGCCGCTCGAACGGGATGATGTGCTCCCACTCGCTCGCGTCCGATCGGGCGACCACGGCGACAACCGGCTCCTCGTCACTCGCGTTGAACACCTCGTGCGGCACGCCCGGCTCGATGAAGATGAAGTCGCCGGCGACGTTCTCGACGACGTGCTCGAGCCGCGGCCCGTATTCATGCCGCACCCGGCCCTGAAGAATGTAGAGCATGACCTCGAAGCCGACGTGGATGTGCGCGGCCGCGACGCCACCGGGCGGAATCGTCGCCAGGTTCATCGACAGGTGCTGCGCGCCCACGTTCTTCGCGGACAAGCCCGTCTTGTAGCGGATGCCGTTCCAGCCGCGGTTGGCGCCGCCGCCCCGCAGCACGGCGATGCCGTCGCGGGCTTCCACGAACGCCGTCAATTCAGGGTCGGTCATAGCTGCCCCTCGCGATAGAACGTGATGAGGTCCGTGCTCTTCGGCGGGGCGACGCCGAGCTGCCTCAGCAACGTCGTGATCTGGCCCCGATGATAGGTCCCGTGGTTCACGACGTGCTGCAGCATCTGCCAGAACGGGGAGCGTCCCGGCTGCCCGCTGATCAGCTTGTACTCGATGACGCGGGCGATGCCCTCCTCGCCGGCGGCGTCCAGGAACCCGCGGATGCCTGCTTCGACCTCCCACCAGGCCGAGTCGAGGGCGGCGAGCTCCGGCCACTGATCGGCCGCGATCGGCGTCGACGGCGAGTGCCCCTGCCAGCGCGACAGCCAAACCCATTCGGCCGAGTAGATGTGGACGAGCGTGTCGCGGACCGACGAAAAGCTGTTGCCCATCGGTTTCGTGTACTGCTCGGGCGTCAGCGCTGACACGGCGTCGACGATTCGAGCCCGCGCCCAGTAGTTGAAGTCGACGAGCGTCTTGAGATCGCTTCCCGTCATGTCGCCCCCGGCCGGCCCCTCATCCTACCCGAAGAACTCGATGGGGCCGTCGCGCCGGACGAGCCCGAGCGAGAGCGCTTCCGCGTAATAGCGGCGCAGTCCCTCCAGCATCCGGGCGGTAAACCCGTACTGCAGATGCTCGCGCAAGTATCGGCGGCCCACCGCCTGTCGCATCGGGTCGCCGGCGAAGAACGCATCGGCGAGCGCATCCGACTCCGCGACACCGCACCGTGCGGCCTCCTTCAAGAGCGCGACCACGTCCGGCCCCGCCGCGCCCGGCCGGCCCGCCCAGAACGCCCAGACGAACGGCAGGCCCGTCATCGCCGTCCACTCGGCGCCGAGATCGATCTTGTCGATCTTCGGCATGCCGTGCGCGCGCGTGTCCGCGAAGAGGGCGGGATCGCCGATGAGGAGCGCCGCGTCCGCCGCCGCCAGCATCGCCGGCAGATCGGGCGCATGGGGAATAAAGTCCGGCGAGATTCGAAACCGGCGCGCGCACAGGATCTCGGTCAGCAGCGCCGACGTGCGCGACGACGTGTCGAGCGCCACGCGCTTGATGTCGGCGACCGGCACGCGCGTGAAGAGCGCAACCGACGCGACCTCGCCCTCGGACCCGATGCACACATCCGGCACGATGCGATCGCCAGGCCGATCCAGGTACGTGATGGACGGCACCATGCCAAGGTCGATGTCGCCCGCGTCGAGCAGACGCGCGCACACGGACGGGACGTCGAATCGCAGCGAGACCGCCTCGGGCCGCTCCGCGAGTCCCGCGACCAGCGGTTGCGCGTTCAGGTAACCGACCGCGCCGAGCCGGACGACCCGGCTCACGACACGCGCTCGTACCGGCCGTTCCTCAGCGCCGGGACGGCGAACGCCGCTCGAATCTGGCGCTCGATGTCCTCGACCGGCGCCCGGCGCGGGCCCAGGTCGAGTGTGTCCCTGGCGGCGATGCCGTCGATGTCATTGGCGCCGTACGCGATCGCCACTTGCGCGAGCTTCGGCCCGTGCAACAGCCAATCGACCTGGATGAACGGAATCGCGGCGCCCATCAGCCGCGCCGCCGCCATCGTCCGCACGTCATCGAAGCCGGTCGACGGCGCCGCCGCCGGATCGTGCCTCGGCAGCGGCGCGAACGCGCGCAGCGCGCCCGTCTCGCGTTGCAGCGTCGCGGCGCGCTCGATGAGATCCAGCCGCTCCGTGACGCCGGCGCGGGTGACCGTTGCGCGCCACGCGCCCAGCCCGCCGTGCAGCACGGCCCGCACGATCTCCACGGCGTGGTCGGTGTCGCCGAGCAGGTCGAGCGGCACCTCCGCGACCGCGTCCAGACCGCCCTCCCGCAGGGCGTGCGCGAGCGCCGACAGCGCCAGGTGATCGCCTGAGACAAGCGCGACGAGATCGGCCAGCGAGAACGCGGTGACCGGCACGCCCGGCGGCGCCGTCTCGGCGACCGCGCGCACCCACTCGTAGGCGTCCTCCACGGACTCGGGCACGCCGACGATGCGGACCTCGCCGGCCTGGCCGGCGTCCCACGGCTTGTGCCCGACGCCGACCACCCGGCCGTAGGTGACGATGTCGCCGGACCGGGCGCGCCGGCCGGCCTCCGCCAGCGCACCAACCTCGATCAGGTTCGGCGCGGCCAGCAGGCGCTCGGCGTCCGCGCGGGTGATGGGCTCGCCGGCGTGGGCTTTGACTTCGAGGTCGAGCACGGTGCTCATCGTTTCTGGGCCGCAATCGCGCGCCACACGGCGTCGGCCTTCGCGGCCGCCGCCTCGGACGTCTTCAGCCGCCGCGGCCACTCGCGCGTCACGCCCTCTGACGGCCACTTGCGCGTCGCGTCGATCCCCATCTTCCCGCCGAACGCCGGCAGGATCGCCGCATCGTCGAGGTCATCCACCGGTCCGCGTGTGATCTCGATGTCGCGCGACGGATCGACGTGCGTGCCGGCAATCCACGCGACCTCAGCTTCGTTCTGGACGTCGACATCCTTGTCGACGACGACGATGCACTTGGAGAACATGAGCTGTCCGAGGCCCCAGAACGCGTGCATGATCTTGCGCGCGTGGCCGGGATAGCGCTTGTCGATCGACACGAAGACCAGGTTGTGGAAGATGCCGGCGGCCGGAAAGTGCATGTCGACGATCTCGGGCAGCGTCTTGCGAATGAGCGGCAGGAACACGCGCTCGCTCGCCTTGCCGAGGTAGTAGTCCTCCATCGGCGGGATGCCGACCACGGTCGTGACGTAGACCGGCTTCGTCCGCATCGTCATGCACGTCAGGTGGAAGACCGGGAAATCGTCGGCGAGCGAATAGAGGCCGGTGTGGTCTCCAAACGGGCCCTCCCGGCGGCGCTCACCCGGATCGACGTAGCCCTCGAGCACGATCTGCGCGTTGGCCGGGACTTCGAGGTCGATGGTGCGGCACTTCACGAGCTCGACGCGGCGCTTGCCGAGGACACCGGCGAGCATCAGTTCGTCGAGACCTTCGGGCATCGGCGCAGTGGCGGCATACGTCAGGACAGGATCGGCGCCAAGCGCAACGGCGACCTCGAGGCGCTTGCCGAGGCGCTCGGCCACGCGGTGGTGCTGCGCGCCGCCCTTGTGGCGCTGCCAGTGCATGCCGGTGGTGCGGCGATCGTAGACCTGCATCCGGTACAGGCCGATATTGCGCATGCCGGATTCCGGATCGCGGGTGATGACGAGCGGCAGCGTGATGAACGGACCGCCGTCGTCGGGCCAGC
>JANOGJ010000521.1:0-3875 GCA_031405995.1 Acidobacteriota bacterium | reverse complement strand
TGGCCACGGCGTGCAGGCGCAACGTGTCAATCACCTCGATGAACAACGCCTTCAGGGGTTCGGTCGACCTCAACAGAGCCGGATCGCAGCCGCGCGCGTCCACGACGTACTCGACGCCCGCCGAGCGTGCGGCGGCTCCAGCGCCTGCGGACGATGTTGACGGCTTGTCCGCGACGTTGACCACCAGGTAGCCGTGCCGCCGAAGGAAGGGGACGTAGCGATCCAACCACACGAACGGTTGCACCATCGCGCGGGTCACCGGCGTCAGCGCTCGCGCGCGTGTGTGGCACCAGAGATCGCACATGCGGATCCAGCCGGGGATGAAGAGGATGGCCGTCTCGCGCTTCGTCTCGAGGCCGGCCCTCTCCACCATGCCGCGGAGCTGACGCCGGCTGTAGCTCTTCTCGAAGCCGTATCCGTACAGGCCGACGAGGTTCAGCGCGTTGACCATCAGCGGCCGCAGGAACGGATCGTGGCGATTGGGCACGCCGAGAATCAGACGGCCGCCAGGCCGCAGCACGCGCGCGAGCTCCGCAACGCTGGCTTCCGTCTCCGCGAAATGCTCGACCGTGCCCATTGAATAGATCGCATCGACCGTGCCCGTGGCGAACGGCAGCGACCGGACGTCGCTGACGACCGGCAGGAGCGCACGGTCGCCAAATGCTTCGCGCGCGTCCTCGACAATCGGTCGAGACAGATCGATCCCGATGACGCGCGCGCCTTGATCCGCAGCCCACTGCATGATGCGCGTGTTCTTGGCCTCGTCCCAGAGATCGGTCTTCAAGATCGTCAGACCGGCCAGCGAAGGGAAGGACTCGGTCAACAGACGACGTTCGTTGTCGAAGTAGTAGGTGGTCGACGCGGCTCCAGTGAGCACCGGAAACCGGTTCCCCACCTGCTGCCAGAACCGCCAGTACCCTCGGTCGCCGACGGCGGTGCCCGATCCGGCCGTCCACGCCAGTGCGCCAATGGCGGGCACGCCAAGCGCCCAGGCGCGCGTGACCAACGCGTGGACCGAGACGCCCCACGTCGCGTGCACGACGCAGACGCCCATCAGGAACGCCATCTGCAGCAGAGCCACCCACACCAGTGTCGCCGCGATCGATCGCCACTCGCGGCTCGTGCTGAGGGCAACCCAGAGCCCGATCGTCAGCGCCATCTGATATCCGGGCATCAGCCCCATCGCGCCCTGTGGATCGGACACGCCGAGGAGCGGCGCGACGTCGATCCCAACCCTGGCGGACAGCATGGTGACGCTCGCGCCGATCGCGCGTGTCCACAGTCCGCCGGCCAGGAGGCCCGCAGTGATCGCCGCAGCCAACGCCCCCGCCGTGCGGCGGGACGCGGCAGCGACGCTGCGGCGTTCCCGGTAGTGCGCCGCGACGACCAGGAGCACGGCGCCCGCCATAAACTGATAGAACCCGTGGACCAGCACCTCCGGCCGCGCGATCACGAATGACGGCAGCACGAGCACGAGCAGCCGGGACACGCCCAGTCCGAAGAACAACGCGGGCGCAAGCGCCACCAGCATCCACCGGCGGCGGCGCGGCATCGGCATCGCCGAGACGGCCGACACGAACAGCGGCAGCATCGGCGTGAACAGGCACTGCTGGGTCACCTGAAAGCCGCCGCGGTCAGTCATCAGCACGGAGCCTGTCGCGTGCGCGCTCGCGCCCGCGAGGCGCAGGAGCAGGGCTCCCGACTGGGCCGTCCAGGTCCCCACCTCCGCGAGCCATGCGCTCGTGAACGCCCACGGCACGGCGGCGACATAGACGACGAAACTGACGGCCGCGACTTGAAAGAAGCGCACCCAGGCCGGACTCAGCCGATGCGTCCGCGTGCTGTTCCACCGAATCCACACGAACATGTAGATCAAGGTCGTCAGAGCCAGCGCGGTCGGCCACACGTAGACGTGCAGCAGGTCCAGGGTGTCAGGCGACGACGCGACCGCATACAGCGTGGCGATGCGTACGGTGTTGAGGGCGGTGATGATCGTCGCGCCGATCGCGGCGCCGGCGATCCGCCGTGACCACGCCACGGGAAATGCGAGCGTGACGCCCAGGCAGAGCGCCGTGACGTCCGCGCCGCTGCAACTGGCGTCGACGACCAACCCCGGCGCCGGCGTTGCTCCGTACCAAGCCACGAGGGTGGTCTGAAACGTAATCAACGCACCGACGATGTGCTCGGCGACCCAGGGTAGGCGGATGACACCGACGAGCGCCACGACCCACAGAAGCGCCTGCACAAGGAAGCGGGCGCTCGGCGCGTCCGCGACGGCCGACGGACCCGCGTACCGGATCATGGTGTGGAACAGCCCCCCTGGCCGCTGCTTTGGTCTCCTTCGGCCGCTAGGCAGTACGCTCTGCGCGGCGCAGCGTCATGAAGCCAACGCCGACAAGCGTCAACGTCAGCCCAATCAACCACCACTCGCCGAGCGTGGGAACGGGCGTGGTTGCAGTCACCACAACGTCGTCGATCATCAGGCCAGCATTGTCCGCGCCGGTCGTGTATGTGAACAGGACGGTGGCTGCACCGCTGGCCGAGGCAGTCCAGTTCACCGTACCTTGCGTAAATCCCTGCCCGAACGGGATGTTGGTGACCGGGAGCGTGGCCGTTCCCAACGTGACCGTCATGCTGTCGGATGCAGAGAACGCCCGCTGGCTGCCGGAGTACCAGAAGGTCAGCACGTATTGTGCGCCGACTGTGGCAGTAAAGGTTCGCTGTATCGCGCCGGATGAACCTGTGCCTCCGTCGTCCACACACTGCAATCCACTGCGGCAGGGAATGCCCGGATAGTTGCGGAGAAGGTCGACGGATCCCGCCGTGACAGTCCACGAACCAAACGTATTTGGAGCGACAATGGTAATACCTACGCCCGCAACCGAATAGCTTTCGAAATCATCCGTGAGCACTAGCACTTGGGCGCTTACAGCTGTTGGCGCTAACACCATGAAGGCCCAAACGAGCGCGAGTCGTGACATCAGCGTGCTCCTTATCCTTCGAGAGTAATCCCTTGGCTTTGCTGCGCGAGGATATAGGCCGGGGCAGGGAGTGTCAATCCACTAACCGTGAGGATAGGCCGTATTGAGGCCACGCGCCCTACGACGACTGCGTTCCGGCACGGGTCGCGACCCGCGACGCCCGTGCGAGGCGCCGACGAGCGTCCGGAATCCGACCGTCGAGTTCGGGATGTTCTTCCATGAGCGCCAGGACGTCGCGCAAATCCGACAGGCGCTTGGACGGCCTGCGCTGTGGCTCTTCGGCGGCGGCGAGCTTGAGCAGGACCAGATCCTCGAGCGCGGCCACGCGAATGCGCATCGTCCGCACGCGAAGCATGTGAGCACGCTCGACTGTTCCAGGCGTCAGCGTGTCCACCGTGAACTGGACCGCGGTCCTCTGGCGGCGAGGCTCCGTGCCCGGGGCTCGCCAGTTGTCGGAGTGGTCGAATCGCTTCTCGTGAGTGAATCCAGCCGCCGTGAGCGCGGCGCGCGGGAGGTCGTCGTAGCTCGCCAACGCGACGTCGAGGTCCACGGTCGTCCGAGGCTCCTGCGTGTAGAGCTGGACAGCCACGCCGCCGATGAGGGCGTAGGGCGTGCGCGCCTTCGAGAGCGTCTCAGTCAGGCCGCGCAGCGCGCCCTCCTTGGTATCGCCTTCAGGCAGGCCCATGGTTTCTCTCCACAAGTGGTCGAGGGCCAAGCTCGTCCGAAAGCGCCCGCGGAGTTGCGAGGGGGATGGAACGGGCATGGTGACTGCCCCCATTTTGGCCCGAAAGGTGATCGTCTCGCCAATGAGGAGGGTGAACGCCGGCGGCGTCATCCGGGCATCATGTTCTGTTCTTGCCGGTCGCAGAACCCACGCCCCGGCCCCACGGCTGC
>JANOGJ010000494.1:0-5151 GCA_031405995.1 Acidobacteriota bacterium | reverse complement strand
GGACGCAGTACTCGACGCTGTTCGCCGGGATCTCCGCGGGAAAAATGAGGCGGTGCGCCTCCGTCAGAAGGGCCGGATTCCGGCCACGATGTACGGCGAGTCGAAGGCCGCCGAGTCGCTCGCGGTCGACCCCAAGGCGCTCCTCCAGATCCTGCACGCGCATGCCGGCCTCAACACCCTGATCTCGCTCAAGGTCGACGGCGGGGATGCGACGCGGGTGCTGCTCAAGGAGTACCAGCTGCACCCGATGACGCACCACCTGCTCCATGCGGACTTTTACCGCGTGGCGATGGACAAGCTCCTCCGCGTCGCGGTGCCGGTGCACCTGACGGGCGAAGCGAGGGGCGTGAAGGCCGACGGCGGCATCGTGGACTTCGTCCACCGCGAGGTGCTCCTCGAGTGCCTGCCGGCCGACATCCCGCAGCACATCACGGTGGACGTCACGGAGCTCGGGTTGCACGACGCCGTGCGCGTCCGCGACCTGCCGGTCGACCCTCGCTGGAAGGCCGTGAGCGATCAGGACATGCTTATCGTTCACATCATGTCGCCGAAGGTCGAGGAAGTGGCGGCGCCGGCGGACGGCGCGGTCGTGGCGGGCGCCGCGCCGGTCGTGCCGGCCGAGCCCGAGGTCATCAAGAAGGGCAAGATCGAGAAGCCGGAGGACGAGAAAGAGTGAGGCTCGTCGCGGGCCTCGGGAATCCGGGCGAGCCGTATCGGGGCACGCGACACAACGTGGGGTTCGACGTCGTCGATCTGCTGGCGCGCCGCCGCGAGCTGACGTTCCAGATGGCGCCGGCCGACGCGCTCGAGGCAAAGTGGCGGCGGCCGGACGACCTGGTGGTGCTCGCGAAGCCGCTCACGTTCATGAACCTGAGCGGCCAGGCGGTCGGCGCGTTGTGCCGCTTCTACAAGGTGGCGATCCCCGACCTCCTGGTCGTGTCGGACGACGTGAACCTGCCGCTCGGGCGGCTGCGGGCGCGGGCGACCGGCACCGAGGGCGGGCACAACGGCCTCCGGTCGATCGCCGAGGTGCTCGGCACGATCGACTACCCGCGGCTCCGCGTCGGCGTGGGCCGCGGCGACGCCCGGCGCGACCTGGCCGACCACGTGCTGGCCCGGTTCGAGCCGGATGAACTGCCCGGGATGGACGCGGCGATTGCCCGGGCCGCCGACGCCGTGGAGATGTGGATCTCCGACGGGATGTCGGCGATGATGGGTACGTTCAATCGCGCGGAAGACAGCGTGTAGCGCGGGCGCGGCCCGCGCGGATAACGACTCCTTGCCGCCCTCCCAGGAGGGCGGCCTGATGTCCAGAAGGAGACATTTGATGAGCCAGGTCCGTCAGTACGAACTCATTTACATCGTTCCCCCCGACACCACGGAGGAAGTGCTGGCCGACGTGCACCAGCAGATCGCCGTGGTCGCCGAGCGGTTCGGCGCGACGATCGAGAAAACCGAGAACTGGGGCCGCCGCCGGCTGGCGTACGAGATCAGCCGCCATCGCGAGGGCGTGTACGTCCTCGAACTCATCAATGGGCCCGGGGCCATGATGACGGAGCTCGACCGGCGCCTGCGCGTGCTCGACGCGGTCATCCGCCATCTGATCGTCCGCGTGGACGAGGAGCTGGGCGTGGCCGAGCGCTCGCTCACGCGGCGCAAGGCGGCGATGGGCGCGCGGCGCATCCGCCGCGGGTTGCCGCCGGAGCCGACCGAGGCCGAGCGGCACCGGCGCGACAGCGAGCGTGAGGACGAGATGGACGGCGGGATGGAACCCGGGTTCCGTGGGGGAGGCGATCGATGAGCGGCGATTTTGACAAGGACCGGGGAGGGGGCGGCCGCGGGGGCCGTTCGGGCGACAAGGACAAGAAGGACGAGAAGGGCGGCGGGCGCCGCACGTTCTTCCGCCGCCGGCGCGTGTGCAAGTTCTGCGTCGAGAAGATCGACTACATCGGCTACAAGGACGTGAAGCTCCTGGCGCCGTTCATTCCCGAGCGCGGCAAGATCCAGCCGCGCCGCATCTCGGGCGTGTGCGCGACGCACCAGCGCGCCTTGCAGACGGCCATCAAGCGCGCGCGCGCGCTCGCGCTCATTCCGTACACCACCGACTAGCCGCAGGAGCCGCGATGCCCATCGAAGTCATCCTCAAGGAAACGGTCGAGCACCTCGGCCAGCGCGGCGACATCGTCAAAGTGGCGAGCGGCTACGCGCGCAACTACCTGCTGCCGCGCAAGCTGGCGCTCGCCGTCACGGCCGAGAACAAGCGGCAGGTCGACCGGGAGCGGGCGCGCGCCGACGTGCGCGAAGCCGAGGAGCGGACGGCCGCCCAGGCGTTCGCGACCCGGCTCGAGGCGGTGGAGCTGTCGATTCCCCGCCGCGTCGGCGAGCACGACACGCTCTTCGGATCCGTCACGTCCGCCGACATCGCCGACGCCCTCGCCGAGCGATCGCTGCCGATCGACCGGCGCAAGATCCAGCTCGCGGAGCCGCTGAAGACGCTCGGCGATCATGTCGTGCCGGTGAAGCTGCACCGCGAGGTGACGGCGCAGATCACGGTCAAGATCGTGCCCACCGCGTAACGGGTCCGTTCAAGCCGGTCGGGGCCCGCCATGGATCGCACCCTGCCACACAACCTGGAAGCCGAGAAGTGTGTGCTCGGGGCGATCCTGATCAACAACCCCGCGTTCAACCAGGCGGCGGAAGTCATCGACGCGCAGGATTTCTTCCGCGACGCGCACCGCCGCATCTTCGACACGATGGTCGCGCTCGTCGAGCGCAGCGAGCCGATTGACCTCGTCACCCTCAAGGACGAGCTGACCCGGTCCGGCGGACTGGACGACGTGGGCGGCCCCGCCTACATCGCGTCGCTCACCGACGGCGTGCCGCGCTCGGCCAACGTCGAGTACTACGCCAAGATCGTCAAGGAAAAGTCGACGCTGCGGCGGCTGATCCAGTCCGCCACGGAGATGCTCGCGCGGGCCTACGACGCCGAAGAGGACGCCGACGACCTGCTCGACGAGGCCGAGCGGTCCATCTTCCAGATCGCCGAGCACCGGCTGCGGGCCGGGTTCGTGCGCCTCGGCGAGATGGTGGACTCGGGGTACCAGCTCATCGAGAAGCTGCAGCAGCACAAGGGCCTTTTGACCGGCGTGCCGAGCGGCTTCGTGGAGCTGGACGCGCTGACGTCGGGGTTTCAGAAGTCCGACCTCGTCATCGTCGCGGCGCGCCCGTCGATGGGGAAGACCAGCCTCGTCCTGAACGTCGCGCTCCACTGCGGGATCGAGGCGGGGAAGACCGTCGGCATCTTCAGCCTGGAGATGGCGAAGGAGCAGCTCTTCCTGCGCATGCTCACGTCCGAGGCCCGCGTCGACGCGCACCGCTTCCGCGGCGGGTTCCTCGGCGAGCAGGACTACTCGCGGCTGGTCGAGGCGTTCGCGCGGATGCACGACGCGAAGGTGTACATCGACGACTCGCCGTCGCTCGGCATCCTCGAGATGCGCGCCAAGGCCCGGCGGCTCAAGCTCGAGCGCGGCCTCGACCTCCTCGTCGTCGACTACCTGCAGCTGATGCAGGGGCGCGGGCGGTTCGAGAACCGCCAGCAGGAACTGGCGGCGATTTCCCGGTCGCTGAAGATCCTCGCGAAGGAGCTCGACATCCCGATCCTGGCGCTCAGCCAGCTCAGCCGCGCGCCGGAAGCCCGCGGCGATCACCGGCCGCAGCTCTCGGACCTGCGCGAGTCGGGCGCGCTGGAGCAGGACGCCGACGTCGTCATCTTCATCTTTCGCGAGGACATGTACGCCGCCGACGGCGACCGCCGGCCGGAGGTCGAGGGCACCGCGGAGATCATCATCGGCAAGCAGCGCAACGGGCCGACGGGCACCGTGCGGCTCGCCTTCCTCAAGCAGTACACGCGGTTCGAGAATCTCGCCCGGGGCGCGGGCCCGCCGCGCGAGGACTTCGGCGCGTGAGCCGTCCGACCGTCGCGCGCGTCAACCTGGAGGCCGTCCAGGCCAACCTGCGCGCGGTCCGATCGCTCGTCGAGAATCCGCGCGCGCGCGCGGCGCCCGCAGGCCGTCCGCCGCCCGACGTGCTCGCCGTCGTCAAGGCGAACGCCTACGGGCACGGCGCCGCGAAGGTGGGCCTGGCGCTCGAGGCGGCCGGCGCGTCCATGCTCGCGTGCGCCGACATCGAGGAAGGCCTGGTGCTGCGCGACGCCGGCGTGGCCCTGCCCATTCTCGTGTTTGGCGCCCTGAGCGTCAGCGATCTGGAGGGCGTGTTTGCCCGTCGTCTCACGCCGACGGTCTCGACGCCCGGCGCGGCGCGGGCGCTCGAGCAGGCGGCCGCGGCCCGCGGCGTCCGCCTCCGGTGCCATCTGAAGATCGACACCGGCATGAACCGGCTCGGCTTCCGTCACGACAACCTCACGCGCACCCTGCCGCCGGTGCTGGCGAGCCCGCACCTCGAGTTCGAAGCGGTCTACACGCACTTCGCCACGGCGGACGAGCCCGAGTCGGGCTTCCTCGACGAGCAACGCGCGCGGTTCGATCGCGCGATGGCCGCGCTCGGGGCTCTGGGGCTCGGGCCGGTCCGGCGGCACGCCGCCAACTCGGCGGCGCTCCTGCGGGACGCGCGCACCTGGTACGACTGGGTGCGGCCCGGACTTCTCCTGTACGGCATCGTGCCGCCGCCCCTCTCGGCCGCCGATCTCGACCTCGGACCTGCCCTGTCACTCACCAGCCGTATCGTGGCGGTGAAGGGACTGCGCCCGGGCGAGGGCACGGGCTACGGGCTGCACGGGGCGATCGACACGCCGCGGACGATCGCGATCGTGCCGGCCGGCTACGCCGACGGGCTCGACACGCGCCTGGCGGGGCGCGGATCGGTGCTCGTGCGCGGCCGCCGCCGCGCCATCGTGGGTTCCGTGTGCATGGACATGATCATGATCGACGTCACGGGCACGGACGTCTCACCAGGAGACGAGGTCGTGCTCATCGGCGCGCAGGACGGGGAGGCGATTACGGCGAGGGAAGTGGCGGGGGCGATAGGGGCGATTCCATGGGAAGTGGTGTGTCGCCTGGGGAGCCGGATTGAGAGGGAGTACTTGGGGTGACGCTAGTTAACTGAGAACTCAGAACTGAGAACTCAGAACTTGGG
>JANOGJ010000486.1:0-6437 GCA_031405995.1 Acidobacteriota bacterium | reverse complement strand
GGCCGACACTCGCCAGAATGACGCCGCGCTCATCGGTCACCGAGAGCGCCGGTTCCTGCAGAAGCGCCTGCAGCTTCGCCAACTCGCCCTTGATGGTGTTCATCAGGAGCCGAGGCGTGTCCCCGCCGTGCGCGCGGTCCGCGCGGTAAGTGTCAATCGCCGCCTTGAGCGTAGGATTCTCCGCGAGCGTCATGGCGCGAACCACCTGGTCGTTCTGGCGCCGTTTCTGCTCACTCGCGAATCTGAACTGGCTCGCCTCGAGGTGCTCGGCCGTCTCAGAGGCCAGGCGCGCGCGCGCCTGCCAGGTGAGCGGCAGGAACACCGCCACGAGCACCGCGGCAATGACCGCGAAGCTGGCGCCCAGGATTTTCACGAACAGACGCGGCGCCCGGGGCCGGCGGGACGAGCGCAGGCTCATTTGATCTCCGACAGGGGAAGCGCGAAGGACAGCGCAGCCGCGCGACCGGCCGTCACGGTGGCCTGGTGCGTCACTTCACCGGCCCGCTCGTGCCAGGCCACGACGTCGTACTCGCGCGGCGTCAACCCGGCGATGGTGAAGCGGCCCTGGGCATCGGGAATCGCGAAGTGGGGATGATCGAAGACCCGCACGAGCGCACTCATGTGCGAGTGCAGGTGGCAGTACACCTTCACGAGTCCGGGCTTGGTGAATGTCCGGCTCTTCGACCGCCCTCGCGGGTACCGGCCCAGGTCGAACGTGCCCGCGCGGGACAACGAGAAGACATTGTGGAAGATCAGATCGTCGTTGGGAAACTCGACCGTCGATCCAGTCGTGATCGCGACGAGGTGAGGCACGAACGCCTCGTTCGTTTGGCGAATCGTTGCGCGCGTCGGAGCGGCGCCGGCGGCGGTCGTTTTCACGTAGACCACGACGTTCGTGAGCTCGGACCCATCCGGATCGCCGGCGCATCCGACGATGCGGCTCGGATACGCGCCGGGCGACGCCAGGCGCCGAGACGACTTCGTGACGACCTGGACCTGACCACCGATCGAGCCGGTTTCGGCGCCGGCCGGCCAGGCCGGGTAGGCCAGCACCGTCCCCGCGCAGGCGACGCCGGCTGCGGCCGCAAGGACGCGGCCGGCCACACCTTCAGCGCCCCCCGAGAGAAACGGCACGTCCGAAGTATCGGCACCCCGATGGGCGTAAGCTAGGCCCGTTCCGCCCATGCTCAGGACGCCTTCCGCCGTGGTGCTCCGACCGGCTGTTCTGGTGGCGATCCTGCTCTTTTCGGCGTCTGGACTCGCGCGGCAGGCCCAGTCCCTCGCCGGGCAGGACCCCGCCTCACCGCCACCCTCTCGGGCCGCCTGATGTCAGTACCTGGTCGTGGTCGTGCGCGATCGATACACCTTCCAGGTCGGCCGCATTGCGCTGCGCGGCGGCGATGCACTCGAACGGATGTTCTCAAAGGGCGTTGAGCTTGCCGGCACCGTGACGGACGAGCGCGGCGCCGCCGTGCAGGCGGTCACCGTCTGCGCCCTGCGTCGCGCGGATTCCGGCGGACCTGCGCGTTACGCGCCCGCGATGTGGGGCCGGACGGACGCGCGCGGGCAGTTCGTGCTTGGACCAGGAGCCGCGGCGCCGGACGGCGTCTACATCGCCGCGGTCATGCCGTCAGGCTGCGACACCGCGACTGTGCCGAACGTGCCGGAGCGACTGGCCCAGTACCCGCCGACCTACGCGCCCGGCGTGACCTCGGTGGCTGACGCGAGAGAGATCGCGCTCGACGCGGGCGCGGCGTCTTCGGTCTCCATCACGCTTAAGCCTGGCCCGGCCACGCGTCTTGACGGCCGTCTCGTCGGCTACGTCAACACGACCGTCGTGCCCGGACAGATCGTGCTGGAGCCTCCGGACGGCGCCGCCTCGATCGTGCGCACGGCGCGCATCTCGTCCGACGGTCGATTCGCGTTCGTCGGACTCACGCCGGGGGCATACCGCCTGATCGTCGCGCCGAAGCGCGGACCCGATCCGCTGAAATGGGCCGTTCAGTCCGTGGTGATCGCGGGCGAGCCGATCAGGCGCCTGCTGATGCCGCTGCATTCGACGATGGCGCTCGCGGGACGGATCGAGTTTGCGGGACATCTCTCGATGCTCTACAAGACGCCGGTGTTTCTGACGGTGAACGCGTATCGGGTGGGCGATCGCGGCGAAGTGGGCAGGCTCATGCCGTCGGGCTGGGATTCGGTCGGGCCTGACGGCGTCTTCGGCATCACCGGCTTGATGCCCGGCGCGTATCTGTTGAGCGTCTCGGGGACCGAACCGTTCGGCTGGCACCCGAAGGCCGCGCTGTACTCGGGCCCGCCCGGCGAAGCCACGCGACTCGCGCCGGGTGACGGTCGCGCTGGCCGAGCCGGACGGCCGGTTCAAGATCGAGGGCTTACCGGAGGGCGATTACCTGGTGGCGGCGGCTCGCTCCGCGCCCCGCGTGCCGGATCCCGCGTTCTTCGAGTCGCTTCGAGCCTCGGCCGTGCCGATGTCTCTCGGTGACGGCGAATCGAAGGAACTCGTTCTGCGCCTTCCCGGCAGGCCACCTTTACCGCGCTGGCCCGGTCTAAACAACTGACCACAGGTCGGCGTAACCTGTTCACAGACGTAGCCGCTGGGCTTCAGCAGATCACCAGATCAAAGGATGCGTGTCTTGATGAACTCGCGATTTCCAGCTCTTTCCTTGGCGGCCTTGGCGGCCTTGGCGGCGCTGACGGGCAGCCTGGCCGTATCCGCGCAGACGCCCCCGCCGGCACAAGCCGGGACGCAGCAGCAGGGGCGCGGCGGGCAGGCGGCCGGTCAGGCGGGCGGCCGCGGGCAACAGCCGGCGAGAGACACGCAGACCCAGCCAGTCACGGGCACCGGGGTGATCGCCGGCGTGGTGGTCACCGAAGGATCGGGCGCGCCGGTCCGACGCGCGCGCGTCAACCTGTCGGCGTCGGAACTCCGCGGCGGGCGATCGACCACGACCACCAATGAAGGCAAGTTCTCGTTCGGATCGCTGCCGGCGGGACGCTACACGCTGGCAGCCTCCAAGCCCGGCTACGTGAACATCACGTTCGGCGCCAAGCGGCCCGGGCGGCCCGGCACGCCCATTCAACTCGTCGACGCCGAGAAGATGGAAAAGGCCACGATCTCGTTGCCGCGTGGCGCGGTGGTCACCGGCGTCGTCATGGATGAACACGGCGAAGCCTCGCCCGGCACACAGGTGCGCGTGATGCGCTACGTGATGCGCACGGGTGAGAAGACGCTGGAACAGTCGGGCCAGGATCAGACGGATGACCGCGGCATCTATCGCATCTACGGCTTGCAGCCCGGCGACTACATCGTCAACGCGATACCGCGGAACACGAATATCGGCGACATGCAGCAGCAGCTGCGTTCGGAGATCGAATCGCTCGTGGCCCAGGCGCAGGCGGCAGGGGCGGCGGCGGAACGCGGGGGTGGTGCTGCGGCCGCTGGTGGCGGAGGCGGCGGTGGTCGCGGGGGACGCGGGGGCGGCGACCCGCTCGCGGGACTGATCGGCGGAGGCCGCGGGCAGGCGCTGCTCGACCGCGCCGCGGAACTGCAGGCACAGATTCAAGGCCAGACGCCTGAGCAGACGGTCGGCTATGCGCCGGTGTTTTATCCGGGCACAACGGCGCCAGGGACGGCATCGACCGTGACGCTCGCCGTCGGCGAAGAACGCGCCGGCGTCGATTTCCAATTGCAGCTCGTCGCGACGGCGCGCGTCGAAGGCACGGTGCAGAGCGCCGACGGCGCGCTGCCGCAGGGCACGCAGATCACGCTCGTGCCCACCGACCAGAGCGGTGGGCCCGGCGTGCCGGGTTTCGGCACCAGTTCCACACAGGTCAACCAGACCGGTCGATTCGTCTTCTCCTCCGTCAACCCGGGTCAGTACCGGGTCACGGCGCGCGCGCCGATTCGGCAAGTCGATCCGAATGCCGCAACGACCGCCGCCGCGGGCGCGCCGGCGGCCGGCCGCGGTGGCGGCGGCTTGGGCGGGCGCGGCGGGCCAGGTGGCGGACGCGGACAGATCGTCCAGGTGCTCTGGGCATCGGCCGATGTCGCGGTGAACGGACAGAACATCACTGACCTCGTCCTCGCGCTCCAGCCGGGCATGACCGTGAGCGGGCACGTGTCTTTTGAAGGCTCGATCCTCCCGGTGCCCGCTGACCTCACGCAGATGCGCGTGAACCTCTCGCCGCGGGGACAACAGCCAGGCATGGACGTCGGCATCCCGCCGGCGCAGGTGGACGCAAGCGGACGCTTCACCATCACAGGTGTCGGGCCGGGCAAGTACTCGCTGAACGCGAACATCGCGGGCGGCGGGCGCGGCGGCCAGGGCGGCGCGGGCGCGCCGGCGCCAGCGGCCGGCGCAACGGGCGGGCGCGGCGGCACCGGGCAAGCCGCGCCGCAGTGGATCATCAAGTCCGCTGTCACCGGGGGCGGCGACGCGCTCGACTTCGGCCTCGTCGTCGAACCCAATCAGGATGTGGCGGCGACGTTGACGTTCGTGGACCGCACGCAGGAGATCAGCGGCTCGATCCAGGATCCGACCGGCAAGCCGACGGCGGACTTCACGATCATTCTTTTCGCCGCCGACAAACGGTTCTGGGTGCCGCAGGCGCGCCGGATTCGATCGTCCAGGCCGGGCACCGACGGCAAGTTCTCTTTCACGAACATTCCTCCCGGCGACTACAAGCTGACGGCCGTCACGGATGTCGAGCCGGGCGAATGGTTCAATCCCGAGTTCCTCTCCCAGTTGGTCGGCTCGTCGGTGCCGGTCACGCTCGCCGAGGGCGAACGCAAAACGCAGGACATTCGCGTCGCAGGCGGTGTCTAATACGCCGACATCGTGACAATTGGGAACCCCGTCGGTCGTAGCCGGCGGGCTTCAGCCCGCCGGTCGGACCGCAGGGCTAAAGCCCTGCGGCTACGTCTGCCGCTGCTGACGATTGGCCTCCTGTCATTCGTCACCCTCCAAGCTGATTTCCAGACGCCTCAACGCGCGCCAGCAGGCGCGGCTCCCTCCGGCGTGATCTCGGGCCGGGTCGTGGACGCCGGGACCGGGCAGCCCGTGGGAGGAGCGGTGGTGGTACTGGCCGGAAGCGGTGCGCCCGTGGCGCCGATGCGAGTCGGCGACGTCATGGCTGCGTCGGGTGGGCCTCCGACGGCGCATCCCCGGCTCGTCACGGGGGCCGATGGGCAATTCGCGTTTCGGGGCCTGGCGAAGGGCACGTTTGGCGTGTCGGCGTCCAAGCTGGGCGTCCTCCCGGGCGCGTACGGCATGCTGCGTCCTGACGGCTCGGGCCAGACGATCGCGCTCGACGAGGCCGAGCGCCGCGCCGACGTCACGATCCGCCTCTTCCGCTACGCGACGATCGCCGGAACCGTCCTCGACGAATCAGGCGAGCCGTTTGCCGGCGTGCCGGTCCGCGCGATCCGCCGCGTGCTCGCGGGTGGGCACAGAGTGCTGGGCCCTCGGACCGTCCCCGCCATGACCGACGACCGCGGCATGTACCGACTCACGAGCCTCACGCCGGGAGAGTACGTCGTCGTGATCGCTCAGACCCAGAACAGCGTCGCGGCGACAGGTCCATCGGGCTCGGGAGGCACGTACGTGACGGCGGACCGAAAGTTCGTCCTGACGTCCGCAGCGGGTCCGCTCGCGGCGACGTTGGACGCGGCGGGCCGGCTCCTCGCCTATCCGACGACGTACTACCCGGGGTCGAGGACGGCGGCGCAAGCCACACCCATCGCGGTCGGCTCCGGTGAGGAGCGGCTGGGCGTCGACATGGTCCTCTCCCAGTTGCCGACCGCCAACATCTCTGGGCGCCTCACCGCGCCCGACGGTCAACTGGAGGGCTACCAACTACGCCTGACGCCGTCCGACACCGGCAGCGCCACGAACGACCCCGACGCCGGCATCGCGACGACCGACGCTGACGGGTCGTTCATGTTCCTCGCTGTTCCATCCGGTCAGTACGTGTTGCAGACGACGCGCTTGATTCGAGTCCTACCCCCGCCCCCGCCTCCGACAGCCGCGGCGTCCACCGGGCGCGCTGGGCCACCGCTAACCGCACAGCAGTTCACGTTTCCGCAAGGCGGGACGGTGTACTGGGCGACCACGCCCTTGTCGATCGCCGGAGATGACGTCCGCGATGTGAGTCTGCTCGTTCAAACAGGCGTCGCGGTCAGCGGACGCCTCGAGTTCGACGGCGGCGTTCCGTCTGCAGATCGGGTTGGCGTGGCGGGCTCCATGACGCCGATCGATACGACGTCGGGCTTGCCGGGCGGTTTCGCTTTGAATGGGCCGCAAAGGCAATTCGCGACGACCGGCCTGCCGCCAGGCCGGTACATGGCGACGATCAACTTCATCCCGCCAGGATGGGCCCTGAAATCCGTCATGGCCGGCGGCGTCGACATCTCGGAG
>JANOGJ010000458.1:0-9313 GCA_031405995.1 Acidobacteriota bacterium | reverse complement strand
TCGACCCGCGCGAACGCCGCCGCCGCGATCGCGCCGATCGCGATCTGCCCTGCTTCCCGTCTGGTGTAGCGCATGCTCTCCCTCCGGCCCTCCCGCGGCCGTCCGAAGCCCGGACGGCCCTACTTCGCGATGATGATACCGCGCGCGCCGTTGATGAAATGCCCTGGAAACGTGCAGAGAAACGGGTAGCGGCCGGGTCGTGCGGGCAGCGTGACCTCGACCTCGGCCGACTCGCCGTTGGCGATGAGGATGGTCGCCGCCAGGACCTGGCGCTTGAGCGCCGGCGGCAGGTAGTCGGTGGCCTTGGCCTGGGCCGCCGCGTCGACGAAGGCGATTTGATTGCTGCCCGGCCGCAGCACGATCAGGTTGTGCGCCATGGCGGATTTCGGCGCCGTCCCGACCGCCGCCAAGCGGATCTTGAGCCGCTCGCCGGGCTTCGCGGGGATCTCGGTCAGGCTGAACTTCATGTCGTCGCCGGCGGTGACGACCACGAGGCGGGCCGGCGCTTGCGCCCGCGCGGCCGGCGCGAACGACGCCAGGCCGGCGAGCCCAAGAACGACCGCGGCGCGCGCCAGACTCATGCAGGGGACAGTCTATACTTCCGCGATGCGCGCGACGGCAACACGCTGGGCGACTGTGGCCGTGCTCGGCGTGCTCGCACAGACGTCCCCTCCGTTGACGCGGGAACAGATGCTCAAGGAGGTCACGTCCGCGCCACGGCTCGCGGCGGCGCTGCCCGCCGACGGCCGCCCGGTCTACGAAAAAGTCTGCGCGACCTGCCACAAGTTCGGCGCGCTCGGGAAGGAGGTCGGCCCCGACCTCACGGCCATCGCCAGCCGGATGAAGGCGCCGGAACTCGTGGAGTCGATGCTCTGGCCGTCCAGGGCGATCCCCGATCAGTACCAGATGACGCTGATCGAGACGAAGGCGGGCGACTTCGTCGGCGGGATGGTCCAGCGCGAGGACGCCGTGCGCGTCGTCATCGTCACCGCGCAGGCGCTCGACAAGCCGATCACCGTTCCCAAGAGCCAGATCAGGTTCCGGAAGAAGTCCACGACGTCGCTGATGCCTGAAGACCTGCTCGCCGAGTTCACCCTGCCGCAGATTGCCGGTCTCGTCAGTGGGCCGCGTCGTCGCGGCGGGATTGGCCACGTTCGCCGTGGCATGCGGAGGGTGCTCGACATCGCCCGGGACCGGCGGTCAGACCCGCACCTACTACATCGCGGCCGACGAGGTCGTCTGGGACTACGCCCCGAGCGGCATGAACCAGGCGGAAGGCCGGCCGTTCGACGACGTCGAGAGGAAGTGGATGGAAACCGGTCCCCACGTCATCGGCCGCAAGGTGAAGAAGGCCGCGTACCGGGAGTACACCGACGCCTCATTCTCGACGCTGAAGCCCCGCCCGGCCGAATGGGAGCACCTCGGCCTGCTGGGACCGCTCGTGCGGGCCGAGGTCGGCGACACGATCCATGTGGTGTTCCGGAACAACGCCAAGTTCCCGGCGAGCGTCCATCCGCATGGCGTCTTCTATAATAAGGACTCCGAAGGCGCGCATTACAGCGACGGCACCAGTGGGAAGGACAAGGCCGATGACGGCGTGCCGACGGGCGGCACCCATACCTACGTCTGGCCGGTGCCCGAACGGGCCGGGCCGAGCGACCGGGAAGGCAGCTCGGCGTTCTGGATGTACCACTCCCATGTCGACGAGATCCGCGACGTCGCGAGCGGGCTGATCGGCCCCATGATCATCACGCGCCGCGGGATGGCGCGCCCGGATCGCTCGCCGAGCGACGTGGACCGCGAAATCGTCGCGGGTTTCGTCGAGATCGACGAGAACCACAGTTGGTACCTCGAGGACAACATCAAGACCTATGCCACCGATCCCAAGGGCGTGAAGGTCACGGCGGGGCCGTTCGCGAGCATCATCGCGGCTCCCGACTTTGATACGTACTTCAGAGAGACGATCAACGGCTACTCGTTCAGCCACACGCCCGGCATGACGATGAACGTCGGGGAGCGCGTGCGCTGGTACCTCATGGCGTCGACCAACTTCGAGATACACGCGCCGCACTGGCACGGCAACGTCGTCACCTCGAATCACATGAGGACGGATGTCGGCACGCTCTTGCCGATGGGCATGATGGTCGCCGACATGATGCCGGACAATCCCGGGAAGTGGTTCTTCCACTGCCACGTCGCCAATCACCTGCGCATGGGCATGCAGGCGACGTACACGGTGACCGCGAAGTAGTTAGGTCGCGGCCTGCTCGTGGCGCCGAGACCCGTGGTGGCGCGGTGAGTCGGTCGGGCGCGTGCGCGGCATCACGCGGGCGAAGAAGAGGTCGATGAGATCCTCGGAGAACACCGGCCCGCGATCGCGCTGCATCGTCTCGACCACGACCTGGTGATCCAACCCGGCCCGGTAGGGCCGATTGGTGCGGAGCGCGTCGTAGACGTCTGCGACGTGCGTCATCGCGCTGGCCAGGTTGATCGACCAGCCGCTCGGCACGCTCGGATACCCGCCCCCATCCGCCTGCAGGTGATGCTCGTAGGCGACCGCCACCGCCAGCTGCGGGACGCCAGGCGTCTCGAGCAGCATGCGCGCGCCCATCTCCGGATGGTGCCGGATCAGCGCGTGCTGTTCCGGCGTCAGTCGGCCGGGCGCGGTCAGGATCTCGGCCGGCACCTTCATCTTCCCGATGTCGTGGAGCAGCGCCGCCACGCCCACCTGCCGGATCGTGCCAGGCGGGAGGCCCGCCGCCTGCGCCAGCGCCATCGTCAGCACCGCGACGTTTGTGACGTGGGTCGCCGTGTAGTCGTCGTGGCTGCGCAGAGACGCCAGCGGCAGCACGCCGTCGCGGGGACCGGAGACGACCGTGACGAGCGGGCCCAGGATGCCGTCGAGGGCGTCGATGTTGAGCGATCGGTTTTCGTCGATCTGCCTCCAGAGCTGAGGCAGTTCGACGGCGTTCGCGGACAACGCTTCGCCGGATTGGCCGCCCGCCGCGTGCTGCGCGGCCGCGTCGAGCACCGAGAACCGGATGTTCAGCGAGGAGGTGAGGGGTTCGGTGGCGACGCCGGCCTTGGCGGTGCCGGACAGCACGCTGACGAATTGCGCCAGTTCGTCGGCCGACACGCCGCGCCTGAGCGTGACGCGGTCGAAGCCATGGGCGCGCAGCGCGTCGAAGGTCTTGGCCACCACGCCGTCGCTGCCGGCGATGAGGTCGCCCTCGCACGCGAGCCGGCCTTCGACCACGAACAGGGACACTTCGTCGCGGGTCTCGGTGAGGCGCGTGGTCGACTCCTCCAGGGCCCGCACGACCGCGACGACCCGCGGGTGCTCGGCCGGATAGAGGTACCGGACCGAGAGGGCGCCGTTCATCTGGCGGAGCCAGTCGAGCGCGCGGTTGTTCATTCGCGTTCGGCCTCCGTCCGGGCGACCCAGCAGACCAGGCTCGCGAGCGACGTGCGCCAGGCGCGCGCGGCCGCGCGCGCGCCGGGCTCGGCCGATCGGCCGAGCGCCCCGGCCATGCACAGCGACAAGCGCCGCGCCTTGGCCGTGCACATGACGCGGCGGGCGCCGAGGGCCTTGGCCAGGCCCTTGGCCGCTTCCGGACCGCTCGCGCCGAGCACGTTCACGGCCCGCGCCTGCAGGGGCCGCAGTTTGGAGGTCCCGCGGCGATGAATGAACTTCAAGAGCGCCTCGGTCGCGCCCGGACTCGGCCGCTGCTCAGCGGCCTCGAGCCCGACGAGCACCACGCGCGGGTCGATGTCGTCGAGCGCGCGCTGCAGGACGAGGCCGAGCTTGCTGGACGTCAGCGGGGTCGCGAGCAGCCAGATGAGGGCCTTGCGCCGCACGTCGACCGTGTGGTTCGACGCGAGTTGAAACGCCAGATCGATCGCGCGCGACGGCTCCACGGCCGGGAGCGCCCCCGCGAGCGCCTCGGCCAGCCGGCGGTTCGTGTTGAGGTCGGGCGCGACGATGTCGTGAAACACGCCCGGGTCAATCGCGGCGAGCGCGGCGCCGACATGCTCACGCGCGGTGGCATCGTTGCCGCTCTTCATCCAGTCCACGGCGACCCGCGCCGACTCGGCGCCGCCGGCGGAGAGCAGCAGGCCGGCCGCGCCCGCGAGCGTCGGCGGCGCCTCGGCGATCGCCTCGAGCATGGACTGCACCGTGGCGGGCAGCCGGTAGAACTCCAGACAGCTCTCGACGATCGGCCGCGCCTCGCCGGCGAGTTCCGGCTTGGCCACGAGGTCCATCATGAGGTTGGCGGTCTCGGCCAGCGAATCCAGCCCGCGCCGCGAGAGCTCGCGCGGCGCCATCTCCCGCAGGCAGCGGAGGTAGACCGCCGCGTCCGGGCTGCTCGCGTCGCGGCCGGCTTCGAGCCGGGCGATGCGCGCGGTGTGCCGATCGAGGGCGGTCACGTCGGTTGGATCGTCGCCGATCGCGGTGCCGGCCGCCTGGGTCCCGCCGTGGCTGAGCTCCTCGAGCCGCGTCCGGTACTGCTCCGGGACAAACTGCTGGGAGTCCACGCCCTCCGGGATCTCGTTGAACGGCCGGCGCTCGTCTGGGGCCGCGCCCGCCAGCAGCGAGATGGGCAGACCCGCCTGCTGGAAGCGATGGTCCAATCCCTCGGCGATGCTCGGATCCGATAGCGATAGCCGCGCCAGCTTCCTCAGGAACCGGTCGAAGGCGGGCGGCACGGGCACGCGCTCGACGCCGAGGTTCTCCACGATATGGTGCACGACCGGCACGGAGAGGTAGTCCAGGACGTCGTTGATGAACTCGACCTTCTTCGGCTCGTCGTCGGAGCGCACGACGAGCAGCGTGCCGCGCAGCTCGGGCAGGAGCCGCTCAATGAGCGACGCCAGTTTCTTCGCCGCGACCTCGCGCGAGTCGCGATCGAGCTCCTGGAGCTGGTCGTGCAGGCTGATGAGCTTGCCGGACAGATCCGCGATGCCGGTGCCCTCGCTGGCCTCAATCGCCTGCCGGATGCGGTCGGCCAGAATGGCCGGGTCCTGCCGGTCCTCGTTGGAAAGATCGGCGACGTCGATGAGCGACGAGGTCAGCGCCTGCCACGCCATGGCGGCTTCGGCCGTCGGCTCGGGCGGACCGGTCTCGCTCTCATGGAACTTGAGGCGGCTGCCGTCGAACCGCGACAGCCGCACGCCGTGGATCTCCGGGCGATCGTCGGCCGACCCGGTGCCCGCCAGCCACGCCACGAGGCGCGACACGTCCTGGGCGTCGATCACGTCGTCAATCGCGACTGCCGACGTGCCCTTGTCGAAGAGCCGCGCGGCGAGCCACGGCGATTCATGTTCGGTCGGGGGATTGGAGCCGCACGCGACCAGGATGCGAGTCCGGCCGATGGCGAACGAGACCGAGCCCCCGGCGACCAGGGTCGCCAGGGCCTCGACGAGCGGCCCCATGCCGTGGGACACGGCGGGGTGGCCCGGCGGATAGATCGTCGCCCGCTGCACGGCTCGACTCAGGCGGGCCAGAACGGCCCGAGCCTGTTGTTCGAGGCCCGCTGGGGACGGCGCCGACACGGTGGAAAGGGCGTCCGACATGGCGCAAAACCGGTCAAACCCGGCTCCCACGTTATCGGCCGATCCAGCTCCGGGCTGCGTGCAGGAGCGTGAAGTCCTTTGTTCATCCCCGATCCGGCTGTCACCGATAAGAGAAACGAGAGCCCCAGCGTGCAGAACTTCCGCCCCCTATCTCTTTGCGCTGTCTGGCTTTGCCTGATGGCGGCGCCGGTGTCGGCGCAGACCGCGTCCCAAGCGGCCGCCGCCGATTGGCAAGCCGGGATCCGCCAGCGGGTAGCCGCCGAGGACCTGCCGGGCGCGCTCGCGCGCGCCGAGGCGCGGCTGGCCGAATCGGCTGACGACCTCGAGGCCCGCGGGTGGCGCGCGCGCATCCTGGGCTGGCTCGGACGCTGGACCGAGGCCGAGGCCGACTACCGCCGCGTGCTCGAGCGCGCGCCCAAAGACGTCGACATCCTCGTCGGCCTGGGCCGGACGCTGCGCGCCCTCGACCGGCCCGCCGAAGCGCGTGACTGCTTCCGCGCGGCGCTCGCCATCGATCCGAGGAACGCCGAGGCCGAGCAGGGGCTCGCATCCGTGCGAGCGGCGCCCCGGCACCACCTTTCCGTGAACGCCGATGCCGATCGCTTCAACTACACGCCGCAGGGCGCGCAGGCGTACGCCGCGGCGGTGCGCTCGGACTGGACGCCGCGATGGACCAGCGTGGTCGGCGCGCGGTTCGATCACCGGTCCGGCGTGTCCGCCGCACGCTGGTCGGGCGCGCTGACGGCCAGGCTGCCGGCGCGGTCTGCGCTGACCGTCGGCGGATCGATCGGGCGCGACCACGGCATCGTCTCCGAGGGCGAGATCTTCGCCGACATCGGCCGCGGTTTCACGTTCGACCGGAGCCGGTTCATCCGCGGCGTCGAGGTGAATCTGCAGGCGCGACGGCTCTGGTTCGAGGCCGCCGACGTCATCACGGTGGCGCCGGGTGCGATCGTCTACCTGCCCCGGGACTGGATGCTGTCGGTCGCCGTGACCGCGGCGCGAAGCCGCTTCCCGGACGTCGGCGCCGAGTGGCGTCCCTCGAGCGTCACGCGACTCACCTTCCCGGTCGCCGTCGTGGTCACGGGCCACATCTTCTTCGCGGCGGGCACCGAGAACTTCGCGCTGGTGGACCAGATCGGCCGGTTCTCGGCGAAGACCGTCGGCGGCGGCGCGCGCGTCCGGCTTCCGGGCGGGCGCGAGGTCACCGGCTACATCGCGTATCAGGCTCGCACGCAGGGACGCTCGCAGACGAGCGTCGGGTTCGGGTATGTCGTCCGCTTTTAACTGGATTCAGAACCTGGGGCCCGCCGGCATCGTGGCCCAGGCCATCCTGCTCACGCTTGCGGGCATCGCCCTGCTGCTGGCGTTCATCCTGCTGCGCCGCGGCTGGCGGAGCCGCTTGTTCCGGCGGCGCGACCTCCGCGTGCTGGCGATTCGCGGCATGTGGGACGACATCCTCGCTGGGCGGATCCCGCCCGAAGACTGGCGCGACGACCGGTTGAGCTGCGAGATCGTGGAGTCGATGCTCCTTGACCGGCTGGAAAGCGCCGACGCCGAGACCGCGGCGCCGCTCCTGCAGTGCCTGCGATCCAGCGGCCTGCTCGACCTGCGCATTCAGGACGCGCGGCGGCATTTCGGCTGGCGGCGACGCCGCGCGCTGGCGTCGCTCGGCCGCATGCGCGCGCCCGAGGCCGTTCCGGCGCTGGCCGAGGCGCTGGACGATCACAACCGCGGACACGTGCTGACAGCCGTGCGTGGCCTGGGCCGCCTGGGGTTTCCTGAAGCCGCGGTGCCGCTCCTCGACCGCCTCGTGACCGGCCAGTTCGCGGCGCTGCCGGCCGTGCCCCTGCAGACCGCGCTGCTCCACTGCTGCCGATCGCAGCCGCACGTCCTGATCCCCTACGTGCATCGGGCGGGCCCCGAGACGCGACCGCTGCTCGCGCGCGTGCTCGGCGAGCTTGCCACCGGCGCGCTCGACGAGGACGACCTCATGCTCCTCGCCTGCGACGGACAGGCGGAGGTGCGCGCGGCGGCGGCCCGGGCGCTCGGCAGCGCCCGGCTCGAGGTCGCGCTCTCGGCGCTCGGCGCCCTGGCGGAAGACGAGGAGTGGTTCGTCCGGCTGCGCGCCATCGTCGCGCTCGGCCAATTGGAGCACCCGCGCGCCATTCCGCTGCTCGTCGAGGGACTGTGTGATCCCAACCGGTTCGTCAGGTTGCGCGGCGCGATGGGTTTGGCGCGGCTCGCCGCGCATCTTGAAGAGGTGCTCGATCTGGCCTCCGACAAACAGGACCGCTACGCCATGCAGGCGCTCCTCTCGGAGCTCGGCAGTTGCGGCGCCATCCTCGCGTACGTGGACCAACTGGCCTCGAGCGGCGGGACGCGCGACCGGGCCGAGCGGATTCTCCTGCGCGTGCTGAACCTCGGCGCGCACCGGCTGCTGGTGTCGGCGCTCAGCGGCCACCGCGATCGGCGCGTGCGGTCCGCGGTCGCGCGGCTGCTGGCGCTGTCGCGCATCGCGGCGCTCGTGCCCCTGCTCGAGCGCGCCCTTGCCGGCGAGCGGCTGCCGCGGCGGCGCGCCGTGATCACCTGGGTGATCGCGGCCCTCCAGGTCCGGCCGCGAACGACGTCGCGGCGCCGCGGGGCGCCGGCGCCGGCGCGATGATCCCCTTCCTCGACACCGCCAACACCCTGCTCTTTCTCTACTACCTGGTCTCGAACCTGGTCTATCTCGGCCTGCTCGTCACCGCCATCTACTCGAGCATGCGGCATCAGCGCCAACTGGGCCTCGTGCGCCTGGAGCGGATCCGCCTCTCGCCGCTCGCGCCGCCGATCTCACTGCTCGTGCCCGCCCACAACGAGGAAAAGACGATCGTCGAATCGGTGGACTCCCTGCTGAGCCTGGACTACCCCGAGCTCGAGGTCATCGTCGCCAACGACGGGTCGAAGGACGGCACCCTCGACGCCCTGCGCGAGCGCTATCAGCTGCTCGAGACCGACATGGTCTACGTCCAGGAGGTCGAATCCAAGCCGATCCGCGCGGTGTACATGAGCCAGGTGGAGCCGCGGCTGATCGTCGTGGACAAGGACCCGGGCGGGAGCAAGGCCGACGCCGTGAACGCGGCGCTCAACGTGGCGTCGAGTCCCTACGTGTGCGTGGTGGACGCCGACTCGATCCTCGAGAACGACGCCCTCCTGCGCATCATCGTCCCGATTCTCGCGGACCCGAAGCGCGTCGTCGCGGCCGGCGGCATCGTGCGCGTGCTGAACGGATCGCGAATCGAAGGCGGGCGGATGAAGGAAGTTCGCCTGCCGAGGAAGCCGGTGGAAGTCATTCAGGTGGTCGAATACCTGCGCGCGTTCCTCGTCGGACGCGAGGGCTGGGGCTTCTTCAACATGCTCATGATCATTTCCGGAGCCTTCGGCATCTTCCGGCGGGACCTCGTGCGGAAGATCGGCGGCTACCGGCCGGCGGCCATCGGCGAAGACATCGACATGGTCATGCGCCTGCACCGCCACCTACGCGATGAGAAGTCGGATTACCGCATCAGCTTCGTGCCGGATCCGGTGTGTTGGACCGAGGTGCCGGCCGATATCCGATCGCTCGCGCGCCAGCGCGCCCGGTGGCAGAAGGGGCTCCTGGACGTGCTCTGGCCCAACCGCGACATGCTGTTCCGCCCGCGCTACGGCCGAATCGGGGCGATCGCCCTGCCGTACCTCTGGGTCTGGGAACTGCTCG
>JANOGJ010000453.1:0-2617 GCA_031405995.1 Acidobacteriota bacterium | reverse complement strand
CGCCGACAGGTCCGCGACCGCGGGCCGCTCGGCGGCGCGCGGCAGGGTGCCGAACGACACCCGGCCTCGGATCACGCCGGCGTCGCGCGCGAGGCCGCTTCCAGCCCAGCACCCGACGACGGCCCCCACCAGCAGAAGTCGGCCGGCCATCATGGCATCAAAACCAGAACAGCACCTGCGCGGCGGGGAAGCCGCGCTCGGTGACGCGGCCCCGATCGCGCCAGTTGTGCTGCCAGCCGCCGCGCAGTTCGATCTGGCGGCTCGCCCGAAACGCGACCGCCACTTCGACCCGGTCCACTTCCGCGTCCCAGTCGGTGGGGAGGCCACCCTCCAACGTGCCGCTGATGGTTCCGAACGCCAGCCGGTCGACGCGCACCGCCGTCTGCCACCGCGGATGAAACCGATAGCGCGCCTCCACAAAGCCCGACACCGCGGACAAGGCGGCCGCAGGCTGAGGTCCGCCCGCCAGCGGCAACCCGAAGACCGATCGCAGCCACTCCGCCCGGATGAGCCACGGTCCCTCGCCGAACTCCGCGTCCAGCGCGATGAGAGACTGGCTCGAAGGCTCGCGCCGATCGTCCGGGAGGAGGCCAAGCACCTCGCGATCGATCCACCGGCCGCGCGCGCCCGACACGCCGGCCGAGAGGCCGGCCGGGAGATGGAACGCGACGCGTCCAGACCACTGCCGTCCGGCCGTCGTGTCGGTGGCCGTCGGCGCGGCGGGTGGGCCGAGCGACCAGGCGCCGGCGGCATCGAGCCAGCGGCCCTGCCAGAGGCCTTCGATGCCTGTGCTCCATCGGGACGCGGACACGAGCGGCAGGCCGGGGCCATCGGCCGCGTTGCCAATCGGGAAGCGCGGGCGCCACCCGCGGCCGCGCATGCGCAGCAGGTCGTCGGCGGTGGCGGGTAGCGCGTCCGGGCGAAGCGAGGTCAGGTACTGGTAGGCGAGCGGCATCCCCAGAAGGGGATTGTCCCGTCCATAGGCGCGGCGCGCGAACGCCCCGATGACGGGCGGGATCCGTCCGACTTGCAGAGCGAAGGGCCGCCCGGGCCAGGGCCGCACGCGCGCGAAGATCGCGGCCGCTTCGACACCGTCCCCGTCCTCGCTCCGCAGCTCACCGACGAACGCGATCGTGGGCGCGAGCCGCCATTCCCCGAACAGCCGGAGCCGGACGACGCGCAGCGCGTTGTGCTCGTAGTCGGTGTAGTTGAAGAACGCGCTGGTGTCGCGCGGGCCGGCGGTCGCGGCGATCTCGCCGCCGAAGGAGACCGGCCGCGGCGCGTCGCGCGGCGTGTCGCGCGTCTGCGCGGCCGCCTCGACCGGGCCAAGCGCCGCGAGCGCCAGCACGAAAGCGGCGGCGACGACGACCGGCGGGCGGCGTCGGCGGGACATCCTGACTGGCATCTTACCGCCGATGGCCGGTCCTGTTTGAACCGCCCGCCTCCGCATGTACAATGCGGGGCGAGAGGTTCACAGGAGCGAATGGCCTACATCATCACTGAGCCCTGCATTGGCACCAAGGATTCGGCGTGCGTCGATGTGTGCCCGGTCGACTGCATCCACCCGCGCAAGGACGAGCCGGCGTTCGAGTCCGCCAAGATGCTGAACATCCATCCGGACGAGTGCATCGACTGCGGGGCCTGCGTGCCCGCCTGCCCGGTCGAGGCGATCTTCGCCCTCGACGAAGTGCCGGACAAGTGGAAGAGCTTCATCACCGAGAACACCGACTTCTACAAGAAGGGCTGAGATTTCCGTCTACCTCGACTTCGATCGGGCGTCGTGGGCGCGCCTGCGGGCGTCCACGCCGCTGACGCTCGTCGAGGCCGATCTCGGCGAGCTGCGCGGCATCAACGAACGGGTCTCGCTGCCCGAGGTCGAAGCCATTTACCTGCCGCTCTCGCGGCTGCTCAACCTGCACGTCGCCGCGACGCAGACGCTGACCCGCGCGAGCGACACGTTCCTCGGCACGATCCCGTCGCCGACGCCCTACGTAATCGGGGTCGCCGGCAGCGTCGCCGTCGGCAAGAGCACGTTCGCGCGCATCCTGCAGGCGCTCCTGTCGCGGTGGCCGGCGCATCCGCGCGTCGATCTCGTGACCACGGACGGCTTCCTGCTGCCAAACGCGGTGCTCGACGCGCGCGGGCTCATGCAGCGCAAGGGCTTTCCCGGCAGCTACGACGTCCGCGCGCTCGTGCAGTTCATGACCGACGTGAAGTCGGCCGAGGGCGCCGTGCGGGCGCCGGTCTATTCCCACGTGGCGTACGACATCGTGCCCGGCGAGTTCCAGACCGTGAACCGCCCCGACATCGTCATCGTCGAGGGGCTGAATGTCCTGCAGACCGGGGACGGCCAATCCAGCCGTCCGGCGCGGGTGTTCGTCTCGGACTTCTTCGACTTCTCGATCTACATCGACGCCGACGAGGCGGACATCGAGCGCTGGTACGTCGCGCGGTTCCTGAAGCTGCGCGAGACGGTGTTCAAGGCCCCGGCCGCGTACTTCCATCGTTACGCGGCGCTCGACGACGAGCACGCGGAGGCCACGGCGCGGGAGATCTGGCGGACGATCAACGGCGTGAACCTGCGCGACAACATCCAGCCGACGCGCGACCGCGCGCG
>JANOGJ010000441.1:0-1707 GCA_031405995.1 Acidobacteriota bacterium | reverse complement strand
ACAGCCTCGAGCACGCGCTGCCCGTGACGAAGGTCTACTCGATGGGGCCGATGTTCCGCTACGAGAGGCCGCAGAAGGGCCGGTACCGGCAGTTTCACCAGCTGGATGTCGAGGTCTTCGGCATGTCCGACCCGGCCGTCGACGCCGAGGTCATCGACCTGGCGTGGAGCCTCGTCGAGGCGCTCGACATCACCGGCGCGGAGCTCGTGCTGAACTCAGTCGGCTGCAAGGAGTGCCGGCCCCGATTTCACGAGGCCCTGCTCGCCGCCCTCGGCAGCGACTTGCCGAAACTCTGCGAGGATTGCCAGCGTCGCGCGAAGACCAACCCGCTGCGCATCTACGACTGCAAGGTTGAAGCCGACCAGCCGATCATCGATCGGCTGCCGCACGCCGTGGACTATCTCTGCGAGCCGTGCGCCACGCACTTCACGGGCGTCCAGACCGTCCTCGACGGCTGGGGCCTGCCGTGGAAGTTGTCTCACCGCCTGGTCCGGGGGCTCGACTACTACACGCGGACGACGTTCGAGATCCTGGGACTGACGCTGGGCGCCCAGAACGCGCTTCTTGGGGGCGGCCGGTACGACGGGCTGGTCAAAGCGCTGGGCGGACCGGACCGGACGGGCATCGGCTTTGCCGCGGGGCTCGAGCGGCTCGTGCTCGCGCTGCCCGACGGCGCGGCGCCGCGACCTACGCCGTGCGTGTTCGTGGTGGCGGTGGGCGAGGAGAGCCGTCCGGCCGGGCTGCGCCTGCTGCGCGAATTGCGCCAGGCCGGCGTGCCCGCGCAAATGGAGTTCGACGCCCGCAGCCTCAAGGCGCAGCTCAAACGCGCGGATCGGGTGGCCGCGCGCGCGACCTTCATCATCGGCGGAGACGAACTGGCCCGGGGTGAGGTGACGGTGCGGGACATGAGAGCCAGCACCCAGCACGCGGTGCCCCTCGCCGGCGCTGTCGACGCGGCGAAAGCGCTGATCGCATGACGGAACCCGCCTTTGCCTATCGGACGCACACCTGCGGTGAGCTGCGGCGATCGGACGTGGGGAAGTCCGTGGTGCTGCTCGGCTGGGTCCATCGCGTCCGCGACCTCGGGGGCCTGATCTTCTGCGACCTGCGCGATCGGCACGGCCTCACGCAGATCCTCGTGCGCACGGGGGCGCCGGCGGCCGTAATGGCCGCGCGCGTCCGGCCGGAGTTCGTGGTGGCTGTCGAGGGCACCGTCGAGGCCCGCGCGCCCGAGGCCCTCAACCCGAAGCTGCCGACCGGTGAGGTCGAAGTCGTCGTCGCGCGGCTCGAGATCCTGAATGAGGCGCGCACGCCGCCGTTTGCCATCAACGAAGACACGCCGGTCGCCGAGGAGACGCGGCTGCGGTATCGCTACCTCGACCTGCGCCGGCCCGCGCTTCAGGCGAACCTGGCGCTCCGGCACCGCGTCACCCTCGCAGCCCGGCGGTACTTCGACGCCGAGGGCTTCCTGGAGATCGAGACGCCGATTCTGACGCGGTCGACGCCCGAGGGTGCCCGGGACTACCTCGTCCCGAGCCGCGTCCACCCGGGCGAGTTCTTCGCGCTGCCGCAGTCGCCGCAGATCTTCAAGCAGATCCTGATGATTGCCGGCTTCGACCGGTACGTGCAGATCGTGCGGTGTTTCCGCGACGAGGACCTGCGCGCGGACCGACAGCCGGAGTTCACGCAGATCGACGTCGAGATGTC
>JANOGJ010000411.1:0-5807 GCA_031405995.1 Acidobacteriota bacterium | reverse complement strand
TTCCTTGTCGTCCTTCTCCTGCGCCGCCTTGAAGACCGCCCGCTCCTTCGAGAGCGACATGATCTGCGAGACGTTGAACGTCGTCAGCGCGACGACCGCCACGATGCCCAGGAGGATGGCCAGCGAGACGAGGCGCTCGTTGTAGAAGGGGCGCGTCGCGAGGTTGCTGCGGAGCATCGCCATGTCAGGCCGCCCGGCGCTCGCGCAGCAGCACGCCAATCGGCGCCGCCAGGGCGTCGAGCACGTCGGCCGGCGCGCCCGCCGGGTCGCGGAACTGCACCATGGACGTGACGTCCACGGTTTCGGCCGGCGCGCCGAGATGCTCGCTGATGCCCCGCCGCGCCTGTTCGGCGCCGCCGACGAATGCCGACCCCGAGAGCCAGACGTGGGCGAACCGCGTGCCGCTCAGCCGATCCTCGTGATACATCGCGGTTTGGTGGACGAGCGCGCTGAGCGGCTCTTCGTCCACCGCGGCGCGATGACGGTAGAACATCAGCTCCTGTCCGCGGAGAATCGCGAGCGACGTCGCTTCAGCGGCGAGCGTGACGATCAGCGAATCGCCCGTCCCCGCCTGGGCGCCGCTGATTACCGCGTTCATGACATTGAAGCTCGCCAGATCCACGATGCCGGCATGCAGGCCGGCGGCCGACACCACCGCCTCGTATTCGGCGATGACGTCGCGGCGGGCCACCACCGCGGCGACCGTCGTGCCCTGCTCGCCCACATTCGCCACGAACGAGCTGACGGCGGCTTCTTCAATGGGGTACGGCGTGGACTTCCGGAGCTGCCAGCGAATCAGCTGGTCCAGTTCGGCCGCCTTCGTTGGCATTTTCTCAAACGTCAGCAGCGACACGCGGGCCACGCTGTCAGGCACCACGAGCGCCACGCGGGTCGTCGACCGCAAGCCGGCGCGCTCGAGCGCCCGGCGCAAGGCCTCGGTCACGACCGCCGGATCCGGGATGTTCGGCGCGGCCGGCCCGGGCACGACCGCTTCGCCCGAGAGGGCCTCGCTCGCGTAGGCGGAGACGACCGGTCGGGCGCCCGTGCGACTGATGCCCGCCACCGTCACGCGGTGGCTGGCGATCTCGACCGCCGTGGTCGGGGGCGTGGGCGCGAGCCAGGAAACTCTGGGCATCGTGTGCTCGTTACTCCACAAACGTCACTTTGTTGATCTCGCGCAGCGTCGTCACGCCGGCGAGCACGCGGCCGACGGCGCACTGCCGCAGGAACGTCATGCCCTCGTCCTTGGCCGCCCGCTTGATTTCGGACGTCGGACGGCGGTCCAAGATCATGTCACGGATGCGGTCGGTCAGGTCCATCAGCTCGCAGATGGCGGTGCGGCCCTTGAAGCCCGTGCCGCCGCACTCGATGCACCCCGTGCCTTCGAAAAACGCGCCCGTCGAGGCCAGGTCCGGGTCCATGGCCGACTCGATGAGCTGCTCCCGCGTGACCACCGCCTGCTGCTTGCAGTCTTTACAAATGCTCCGCACGAGGCGCTGAGCCAGCACGCAATTGAGCGCGGACACGAACTGATACGGCTCCACGCCCATGTTCAGGAAGCGGCCGAGCACGTCGATGACGTTGTTGGCGTGGACGGTCGTGAAGACGAGGTGCCCCGTGAGCGCGGACTGAATCGCGATTTGCGCGGTTTCGGGGTCGCGGATCTCGCCCACCATGATCTTGTCCGGGTCGTGGCGAAGGATGGACCGCAGCCCGCGCGCGAACGTGAGGCCCTTTTTCTCGTTGATGGGAATCTGCGTGATGCCGCGGACCTGGTACTCGACCGGGTCTTCGATCGTGATGATCTTGTCTTCAACGGTCTTGATCTCCGAAAGCGCCGCGTAGAGCGTCGTCGTCTTGCCGCTGCCGGTCGGGCCCGTCACGAGCACCATGCCGTAGGGTTCGCGGATGTACTTCCTGAGGCGGCGCATTTCTTCCTCGGGAAAGCCGAGGATGTCCAGCTTCAGTTCGGTGAACTGCTCGCTGATCGACTGCTTGTCGAGGATGCGGATGACGGCGTCCTCGCCGTGCACGCTCGGCATGATCGACACGCGGAAGTCGATCGTCTTGCCGCGCAGGCGGAGCTTGAACCGGCCGTCCTGCGGGACGCGCTTTTCGGCGATGTCCAGCTCGGCCATGACTTTGATGCGCGAGATGACCGTGCTGTGGTGGCGCTTGTCGATCGGCTTCATCGCCTGCTGCAGCACGCCGTCGATGCGGTACTTCACGTTGACCGCGTCGTCCTGCGTCTCGATGTGGATGTCGGAGGCGCGGCGCTGGAGCGCGGTGAAGACCATGGAATCGACGAGGCGGATGACCGGGCTCGCGTCCGACGTCAGCTTGTCGACCGTCAGGTTCTCTTCGGCCTGGTCGTCCTCGCGCAGAATCTTCATCTGGAAGCCTTCGGTGGCTTCCTCGAGGACGCGCTGCGAACTCTCGCTCTTCTTCAGAATGGCCTGAATCGCCGAGGGCGTGCCGACCATGACGCGGATCGGCGTGCTCAACTGGACGCCGACCTCGTCAATCGTCTGCAGGTCGCTCGGGTCGGACACGACAATCACGAGCGTCTGGCCATCCTTGCGGTACGGCACGAAGCCATAGCGCAGCATCAGGTCGGCCGGAATGCTGCGGAATAACGCGTGATCCGGGTGAAAGTGCTCGAGATCGAGAAACTCGATCTGATAGCGCTCCGCGAGCCGCCGCGCGTTGACTTCCTCCGCCGCGTGGTCGACTGGCGCTTCGACCGGTTCGACGTACAAGGGGTCGGGAGCCTGCTGCGTGGGGGTCGGATTCGGCAAGGTCAGCCCTTTCCCAATGACGAGAGTTGGAACAGCGGCATGTACAGCGAGAGGAGCAGCCCGGCGATCACCAGGCCCATGACGATCAGCAGGACCGGCTGGATGAGGCTCGAGAACCGTTCGAGACTCGTCTGGTTCTCCTCATCGTAGAAGTCCGCCACGCTGTTCAACATGTCGGCCAGCGCGCCGGTCGACTCGCCGACTTCCACCATCTCTACGGCCACGTGAGGGAACATGTTTCTCTCGGCGAGCGCCCCCGACAGGTTGCCGCCTTCCCGAACCTGCCGGGCGACGACCGCCAGCCCTTCGGCGATGGACTGGTTCCCCACCGAGCGCGCGGCAATGTCGAGCGAATTGACGAGCGGAATGCCGCCCGAGAGGAGCGTGGCCAGGGTGCGCGACACCTGAGCCGTGGCCAGCTTGCGCGCCAACGGCCCGAAGTACGGCAGGCGCAGGATACTGGCATGGAGTCGCCGGCGTTGCCCGGGCTGCCGGAACCAGAGCAGCACCAACGCGATCGTGGCGAGCAGGCTTCCGATGATCAGCGTCGCACTGCCGACGAGGTTCGTGGAAATCGCGACCACGATGCGCGTCGACATGGGCAACTGGGCGCCCGCGCCGTATTGTCCGTAAAACGCCGCGAACTCCGGCACCACCTTGAACACGATCAGCCCCACGACGAAGATCGACAGCACCACCAGGACCGCGGGATAGATGAGCGCCGAGATGACGTGACCGCGCACCGCCGCCAGCACCTTCATGTGGGCCACGTAGCGTCGAATGACCTGCTCCAGGCTGCCGCTCTTCTCACCGGCCATCAATGACGCCGTATAGACACCGGAGAACAGGTGTTGGGCTTCGAACGCTTCGGACAGCGCCGTGCCGGACCGCACCTTCTCGTAGATGTCGTCGAGCGCCGCCTTGAACATCGGATTCGGCACTCGGCGCCTCAGAATCTCGAGGGACTGGACAAGGGGCAGCCCGGCTTTCAGGAGGGTCGCCAATTCCTGATTGAAGACGATGAATTCGCGCGCGGGCAGAGCCCGGCGGCGCGGCAGACGGACCTTGTATCCACCCACGCCCAGGCCCCCTCGACCGCGGACGGAAAGCAGGAAAAGGCCTTTTTCTTCGAGTTCGAGCCTGAGGCGCGCCTCGCTCTCGGCCACGTAGGTGGTCTCGATAATCTGGCCGTTCGCGCTGGCGACCCGACACTGGAATTCCACGCGTGCGATGACCTCCCGACCTTATAACTCTTGTATATACAGACAGTTACGCCCACACAACCCGACGAGATCGGACGAGGGTCCGGCCGACGTCCTGGCCAGGCTCCGGCTCTTTAGACCGCCAAAACTCGGACGAGGCCGGGTTATCTGCCTTTACTTATCGGAGTTGGACGAACGCGTGATAGACCCGGATGCCCAATTCCCGGACGTCGGCCGAGCCCTGTATCACTTTGGCCGGGACGAAAACCCGGTCGACTTCCAGCCGCACGGCCACCATTTCCCCCGCGCCAAACTGGGCGACGGCGATGGGAATGCGCTGAAGGGACCGGTCCGGCTGATCCGCGGCGAAGGTCGAGATGACCTTGTCCCCGATCGACACCGAGACCTGCCGCGGGGCTGGTCCCGCCAGGCCGGGCCGCCCGTCAAACTCGAGAAGCAAGGTCGCGTCCCGGCGCGGATTCCTGAGCGTCAGCGTCCCGGCCTTGCGGCTCCACTGCCAGGTCACGGACGGTTCCTCCGCCGGGAACTCGACGCCGTGCCACCCATCCGCGAACCCCACCGAGACGTTGTCGACCTGCGGCACGAACTGGAACCCTGCGACGCGGTAGGACCGTCCCGGGCGGCCGTTATCCGCCGCGTCCGGCCCTTGAAGCGGCAACCGCTCATCGCCCCGATACAAGCCCACCTCGACCGTGGCCTCCCCCAGATGGGCCCCTACGGGGACGAAGCGCGTGCGGGTGTACTCGATCGGCTGTCCGGCCTTCCACTGTGACGTCGGGGTCGGCGGCTGGTGGTCGTCGCCCCACAAGCGGGTGCCGTCGGGCGTCTTCACATGCATGAAGACGAGGTAGTCGCCGGGAATGACGGCTCCGGCCGCCAGCTCGAACCGATAGGTCAACTCGATGGGACTGCCGAGAGGCACACGCGCGGCGTTGGCGGTCAGAGAGACCTTCGCCAGCGGCGCCGCTGTGTCCTTGCCGCCGCACGCCGCACTGGGCAAAATGCTGGTGGCGAGGAGTCCGGACACCATCAGAAACTGCTTCGGGAGCATGACCGGCCATGGTAACTGTATTGCCGCATGCTGTTCAATATGTTAGCCTTGCGGCGATTTTCACCTTCCTGACTTCATGACATCAGACGCCCTCGGCATGATTGAGACCCGCGGCCTGATCGGCGCCATCGAGGCCGCCGACGCGATGGTGAAGGCCGCCAACGTCGTGCTCATCGGCAAGGAATACATCGGCGCCGGCTACGTCACCGTGATGGCACGCGGCGATGTCGGCGCGGTCAAGGCCGCGACGGATGCGGGCGCGGCCGCGGCGCGGCGTGTCGGCGAACTGGTGTCCGTCCACGTTATTCCCCGGCCACATGCCGACGTCGAGCGCGTGCTGCCGCGCGCCCCAGGCGCTCGCGGCTGAGCGCGTGGGGCCGGCTGATGGCGCAGGCAGCGGCACCCACTGATCGAGACCTCGCCTCCATCCAGGAGGCCCGCCGGTTGGCGCAGCGCGCCAAGCAGGCCGCGCCCCTGCTCGCGGAGTTCACGCAGGATCAAATCGATCGCATCGTCGACGCGCTCGCCGCATCCACGCGGTCGCGCGCGGAGGAATTCGCCCAACTGGCGGTCGAAGAGACCGGGTACGGCGTCGTCGCGGACAAAATCCAGAAGAACCTCTTCTCCTCCGAGCGGGTGTACGAGTTCATCCGGCCCATGCGGACGGTCGGCGTGGTCCGGCGCGACGAGGAGCGCAAGGTCATCGAGATCGCCGAGCCCTTCGGCGTCGTCGCC
>JANOGJ010000376.1:0-3539 GCA_031405995.1 Acidobacteriota bacterium | reverse complement strand
TTCTGGCGCGCCGGGCGATGGAACGGGCCGACGTCGTCGTGCTTGTCGTGGACGCGATCGAGGGCGCCGGGGACCGGGAAGCCGCCATTGCGGGAGAGGCCGAGGAAGCCGGCTGCGGCATCGTCATCGCCGTCAACAAGTGGGACCTGGTGCGCGGGCAGGGGCAGGAGTTCGTCGAGACGTTCGACGACAAGCTGCGGTTCCAGATGAAATTCCTGGAGTACGCGCCGCTCATTCACCTTTCGGCGCTCACGGGCGAGCACACGCCCAGGCTGCTCGAGATGGTCGATCGGGTGGCGGAGGCGCGGCGGAAGCGGGTGCCGACGTCGGAACTGAACCGGTTCATCGAAGAGGCGACGGAGGCCAATTCGCCGGTCAGCAAGAGCCGGCGCGACGTCCGAATCCTGTACGCGGCGCAGACGGGCACGGCGCCGCCGTCGTTCGTGCTCTTCACGAACGTGGCGACCGAGCTGCACTTCTCCTACCAGCGGTATCTCATCAACCGGCTGCGGGACACGTTCGGCTTCGAGGGCGTGCCCATTCGGCTCAAGGTCCGGCGGCGGGCGAAGAAAGCCCGGCCGGGCAAGGCGTAGGCTATAATCCCGCTGTTTCCATGCCTTCTGTCGCTATTCCCAACCGCTCGGTCTTTCGCCCGCAGGAGGTCTGCGACCTCGCCGAGGTCCAGCCGTACGTGCTGCGGAGCTGGGAGGCGGAGTTTCCGGATCTCGGGGTCGCGAAGACGGCGCAGGGGCCGCGCGTCTACCGGCGGGCGGACGTCGAGCGGGTGCTGCGGCTCAAGCATCTTCTTTTTGTGGACGGCCTCACGCTCGCGGGCGCGCGGAAGCAGTTGAGTAAGGAAGGTCCAGCGCGGAGCGACGAGACGGTCAGCGACGCGGACGTGGCGGCGATGCTCGACGTGGACACGCGTCAGAGTCTCAAGGACGTGCGGCGCGGCTTGCAGTGGGTTCTCGGCGTGCTCGACGGCGACGGAGTCACCGCTGAGGATCGCGTGCTGGCGGCGCCGGCGTCATCGCGTTCCGTCAAACGGGTCGTGAAGAAGACCGTCGCCCGACGAAAGCGGTGACGGCAGACGCTGAAGCGCCGAGGTCGACCTAGCTCTGGCGGGAACTACGCATCCACTGGATAAATTTCACAGCGACACAGCCCATGACCGCGTAGCCGGAGAGGGCGATGATTTCGGGGAGGCCAATTGGACCCATAGGCAGAGGCTATGCCTCGCCGGGTTCCGCGTCAAACCGCAGGTTGGTGGTCGAATTGCCAGATTGTCGATTTCCGGTTGTTGATAACTCGATTGCCGTTTGCCAATCGCCGATTGCCGATTACTTCAATTCAGTGTCACCATAGCTCAGGGTCGGGATGTAGCGCAGCCTGGTAGCGCACTTGACTGGGGGTCAAGGGGTCCCGAGTTCGAATCTCGGCATCCCGACCAATTCTTCGATCGTCGCCCCCAACGCTCTGTTCGATCCAATTCCCGCCACTTCGTCCCGGCCAATTGTGCATTCGCGGTGTCAAAGGTGGGTGCCAGCCCAACCTGCCTGCTCATGTGCCCGAACGGCCATGACGTGATGACGAGGAGTGTGCCCCATGACACGGCTCGGAGTTCGTCTCCCCGTACTGCCTCTCTGTGTGACGGCGTTCGTTCTGGTTCTCGCGTCGGTGGCCCTGACCGCGCGCGCGCCGCAGGACCCGATCCCGCGGACCGCCTACGTCACCGTCCTCGACGCTGACAATGCCCCGGTCACGGACCTGACCGCCGCCGAGATTGTCATCCTGGAGGACGGGAACCCGCGACCGGTGACCGAGGTCAAACCGGCACCGGAGCCGCTGGCCGTCGCGCTACTCGTCGATACCGCGAAGCCCCGCATGGGCGACCAGGCGCCGACGCGCGACCTCCGCGTGGGCCTGACGACCTTCATCAAGATCGTTCAGGGCGCGAACCCAGCGTCGAAGATCGCCGTGATGGACATGGCGGGCGCCGCCGTCATGATGCAGGACTTCACCGACAGGACGCCGGACCTGACCCGCGCGATTGGACGATTGATTCCGAGTCAGCGCACGAGCGCCGTGGTCCTGGAGGCGCTGGTCGATATCGGCAAGGCCATCGGCAAGCAGCCCAGCCCGCGCCGGGCCGTGGTCTCCATCGACTTCGATTCTCAGGACACGAGCGGCGTGCAGGGGGACGACATCGCCAGAGCGATCCAGGGCGCCGGCACGTCCGTGTGGGCCGTCTCGATCCGCGGCCCCGGCGGGTCCCCGATGCGCGAGGCGGCCCTCGATGCCATCACCGAAATCAGCGGCGGTCTGCGCCTGACGGCGGTAGGCTTCGCGGCGCTCGAATCGCGCCTGCAGATCGTGGCCAGGGCCCTGTCCGCGCAGTACCTCGTGACCTACCTGCGGCCGAGCGGCTCGGCGGTGAAGCAGGTGAGGGTTGCCGCCGCGCGCGGCGCGAAATTCCTCGCGACGCGCATCATCGGCAAGGGGTGATCGCTCGTGTAGAGTCTGAAGGCGCATGCGCCTCCGGACCCTGACGTCAGTCGCACTCGCTGTCGCGCTTGCGGCGCCTCTCGTCGCGTCAGACTGGCCTCAGTACCTGGGGCCCACGCGCAATGGCGTCTACAACGGTCCGCCATTGACGGACCGTTGGTCCGCCAAGGGCCCACGCGTCGTCTGGAAGAAAGACGTCGGGGCGGGCCTGAGTGGCCCGGTGGTCGCCGGCGGCCGGGTGATCCTCTTCCATCGGCAGGGCGACCGCGAAGTAGTCGAGGCGCTCGACCCCGCAACCGGCAAGACCCTGTGGCGCTACGGCTACCCGACGACCTACCGGGATGACTTTGGCTTTGACGAGGGTCCGCGCGCCGTGCCCGTGGTCGCCGATGGCGTCGTCTACACGTTCGGCGCGGAAGGGCAGCTCAACGCGGTAGACCTCGCGAAGGGCGCGCGCGTCTGGAGCGTGGACACGATGCGGCGCTTCGAGGTGCCGAAGGCGTTCTTCGGCGCCGCCGGGTCGCCGCTCGTCGAGGACGGGCGAGTCATCGCCAATGTCGGCGGACGGAAGGCCGGCATCGTGGCGTTCGACGCGAAGACCGGCAAAGTACTTTGGCAGGCGACGGACGACGGTGCGAGTTACTCCTCGGGCGTCGGCGCCACGATCGCGGGCCGCCGGTCCGCGATCTTCCTGACGCGCAACGGTCTCGTCCGCCTCGACCCCGCCACGGGAGGCATCCAGTTCCAGCAGCCATGGCGATCCCGGTCGGCGTCGTCGGTCAACGTCGCGACGCCGCTCGTAATCGACGACCTGTTGTTCGTTTCCGCCGAGTACGGGCCAGGCGCCGGCGTGTTTCGCTTTGACGGGACGAACCTGGCCCCGCTCTGGACCTCGAACGACGCGCTCTCGAATCACTACGCGACGAGCGTCCATCGCGACGGCATCCTGTACGGCTTCCACGGACGGCAGGAGACGGGCCCGAGCCTGCGCGCCGTCGAATTGCGGACGGGCAAGGTCCGATGGAACGTCGATC
>JANOGJ010000360.1:0-3427 GCA_031405995.1 Acidobacteriota bacterium | reverse complement strand
ATCTGTGGAAAACAGGTACGACCCCTTCTTAATCTGTCCCACCACCGCCGGCACCGACGCCAATCCGACGATGACCAGCCAATCGGTCCAGGCGAGCGGCGCCACGTGCAGGATGGCCGCGAGCGGCGCCACCGCGGCCGTGGCGAGTTGCAGACCGAGCGACACCGCGACGGCCCCGAGCGCGTAGCGGTTGGCGAACGCCCGGCGCGGACTGAGAACCGGGCCGCGGCTTCGCGCGTTGCCAAGGTGCAGCGTCTGCGCGATAGCCAGCGTCATGAACGCGACCGTGCGGGCGCGCTCCACGTCGGCGGGACCGGCCCAGATGAACGCCGCGAGGCTGCTCGCCGTGATGAGCGACCCGTAGAACAGGACCGTCGTGATGAAGGCGCGCGACAGCACGGCCTCGCCCGGCTGCCGTGGCGGCCGCCGCATGACGTCGCCTTCGGCCGGCTCCATCGCCAGGGCGAGCGCGGGGAACGTGTCGGTCACGAGATTCAGCCAGAGAAGCTGGAGCGGCAGCAGGGGCAACGGCAGGCCCGCGACGCTCGAACCCAGGACCACGAGGACCTCGGCGACATTGCAGCTGAAGAGGTAGAACACGAACTTACGGATGTTGTCGAAGATGACGCGGCCCTCTTCGACGGCGGCGGCGATCGTCTCGAATCGATCGTCCTGCAGGACGATCGCGGCGGCCTGCTTGGCGACGTCGGTCCCGCGCCGGCCCATCGCGACGCCGACGTCGGCTTGCCGGAGCGCGGCCGCGTCGTTGACGCCGTCACCCAACATCGCGACAATTTCCCCGCGCGACTGGAACGCGCGGACGATCGCGAGCTTGTGCTCAGGGGTGATGCGGCTGAACGCCGCGTACGCCGCAAGGTCGCCGCCGGGCGCACCCGGCGGACGCGCGTCGATCTCCCGGCCATCGATGGCCCGGTCGCCCGCGCCGAGGACGCCGAGCGATCGACCGATGGCCTCCGCGGTCAGCCGTTGATCGCCGGTGAGCATGACGGTGCGCAGGCCCGCCTCGCGCAGCCGCTGGATGGTCTCCTTGACGCCCGGCGCCGGAGGATCGGCGAGGCCGACGAAGCCGGCGAACGTCAGGCCCGCCAGCGCCTCGCCGGCCGGCTGCGCGACGCGCCCTGTCGCGACCGCGAGGACGCGGAGCCCGTCGGCGGCAAATGTCTCGTTCACGGCTTCCAGGTCCTGCGCGGACGACTGATCGCCGTGGCGGCAGGCGTCGAGAATGGCCCGCGGGGCGCCCTTGGCATACGCGACGACCGACCCGCCCACGTCGCGAAACGACGCCATCAGCTTGCGAGTGCTCGAGAACGGCAGGAGGCCGACTTCCCTCCGGCCGGCCACGAGCGCCGCGCGGTCGATGCCCTGGCGCTCCGCAGCCGCGATCATCGCGATGTCCACCGGATCGCCCCGCCAGGCCCGCGCGTCGTCGGTGGTCTTCGGCTGGACGCGGCTCGCCATCGCCGCCGCTTCGAGCAGCGCCCGCACGGACTCGCGCGCGCCCTCCGGCACGCTCGCCGCCGCGGCGTCCAGCCGGACGTCGTGCCCGCCGGCCCACACCCGCACGACGGTCATCTCGCCCGACGTGAGCGTGCGCGTCTTGTCGGTGCACACGACGGTCGTGGATCCGAGGGACTCGACGGCGGGCAGCCGGCGCACGAGCGCGTGCCGGCGCGCCATCCGGCCCACCCCCACGGCGAGCGCGATCGTCGCGACGATGGGGAGCGCCTCGGGCACGGCGGCGATCGCGAGCGCGATCGCGGTCTCGATCACCGCGCCAATCGGCAGGCCGTGCGCGATGCCCAGCACGGCGACGATGGCCGCGACGCCGAGGGTCAGCCAGACGAGCCGCCGCCCGAGGGCATCGAGGCGGCGCTCGAGCGGCGTGGGCTCGAGCTTCACGGCGCCGACGAGCACGCCGATGCGGCCCACTTCCGTCCGCGGGCCGGTGGCGGTCACGGCGGCGCGCCCCAGCCCGGACACGACGGTCGTGCCCTTGTACGCCATGTTGGCGCGATCGGCCAGCGGTGTGTCGGCGGCGAGCATCGTCTCGGCCGCCTTTTCGACCGGCAGCGACTCTCCGGTGAGCGGCGCCTCGTCGATGCCGAGTTCAGCGGCGGTCAGCAATCGCGCGTCGGCGGGCACGAGGCGCCCGGTTTCGAGCTCGATCACGTCGCCGGGCACGAGGTCGCGCGCGTCGATCACGACCAGGCGGCCGTCTCGAATGACTGAGGCGTGCGGCACGTCGAGATCGACGAGGGCCTCCATCGCGCGGCGCGCGCGCAGCTCCGTCACGAAGCCGATGAGCGTGTTGATCGCGAGAACGGCGGCGATGGCGCCGGCCTCGAGGCGATCACCGAAGGCAAACGAGATGACCGCCGCGGCGACGAGCAGGTAGGCGATGACGCTGTTGAGCTGCGCGACGAGGATGCCGAACGCCGAGGCCTTCTTCGGCGGGGCCAGCTGGTTGAGACCGTACTGCTTCAGCCGGCGCGCGGCCTCGTCCTCAGACAGGCCGTCCGGCGTCGTCTGGAGGGCGGCGAGGGCGTCAGCAACTTCGGTCGCGTGCCAGATCGTCATGATCCGGGGTCGTACCTGTTTTCACCGGAGGAAAACAGGTACGACCCCTTACCCTCCCCCGCGTCCGCCGGCGCCTTGCATCTGGTAGTCCTTCGGCGGTTCGGCGCCCATGAGGTGGCGCACGAAGTAGTCCCATCGACGCCGCATCATGTACGGCCCGGCCGCGCCGAAGCCGTGTCCGGCATTCGGCAGCATCAGCAGGTCGAAGTCCTTGTTGGCCTTGATCAACTCGTCGACGACCAGCAGCGTGTTGTTGGGCGGGACGTTGCCGTCGAGCGTGCCGTGCGCGAGCAGCAGCTTGCCCTTGAGGTTCTTCGCCTGGAGCTGGTTCGCCTGGTTGTCGTAGTTGGTCGTGCCGTCCGCATTCTTCACGAGCAGGCCCTGCCACTTCTCGGCCCAGTCGTCCTCGTACGCGCGGTTGTCGTGGTTGCCGGACTCCGAGATGCCGACCTTGAAGAAGTCCGGATACCGGAACATCGCGTCGGCCGTCGCAAACCCGCCGCCCGAATGCCCCCAGATGCCAGCGCGGTCGATGTCGATCCACGCAAACCGCTTCGCCAGCTCGCGCATGCCGCCCACCTGATCCGGCAGCGTGTTGTCGCCCATGTTCGCGTAGTAGGTCTCGTGGAACTTCTTCGACCGGCCCGGCGTGCCCATCCCGTCGATCTGGACGACGACGAAGCCCAGCTCGGCGAGCGCCTGGGTGCAAACGTAGTGCACAACCTAGTCGCAGTGCTGTTGTCGCTGGGACGCGCAGACGACGCGCTGCCGCTGATTCGCAGAGAACGCGCGCGCGCGCCGCTCGACTGTTCGTGGATAGCGGACGAGG
>JANOGJ010000331.1:0-19060 GCA_031405995.1 Acidobacteriota bacterium | reverse complement strand
CGTGGACCCACTCGAACCACTTTCCCGTTTGGCGGCCAATCCAACTGACGGCGGCGGCCACGGTCGCGTCGGCGCGCCGCTCAGGAATCGCGACCTCCATCGTCTTGCCGACCTCGCTGATGCGGTCGTCGTAGGTGTCGAATCCCTGCTGCAGTCCGTAGCGCTGGTCGAGGGGAAACGCGCTGATGAATGCGCCGGTCGAAAACCCCAGCCCCTTGAGCGCGGCGGCAAGCGTCGCCTCGCCGGCACGCGCGCGGAAACCGGCGTTGTCGCGGATGCCGTGCTCGTAGGGATATCGCCCCGTCAGGATGGACGCGTGCGACGGCAGCGTGAGCACCGCATGACTGTGCGCGAACGTGAAGCGGGCGCCGCGCGCGGCCAGGCCATCGAGGTTGGGCGTGGCCGCGCTCCCGCCGTAGGACCCGAGCGCGTCGCCGCGCAGCGTGTCGATGGTGATGAGGAGAACATTGCGGTCGGCGCCGCGCGCGAGCGAGAACGCGGGCCCGCGCCACCACCACACCGCCGCGATTGCCGCGAGGAGCAGCACGGCGGCGGCGATCCCGGCCCTCTTCATCGTCCGAATCTGGTCCGCGCCTCGGCGCGCACGGCGGCCGCGCGATCCGGACGGCCGAACATCTGGAATAGATCCGCGGCGCGACGGTACGTGTCCGGACTTGGGGCCGCGCGCAACATCTCCTGAATGGCCCGCTCGGCGTCCACAGGCCGTTCCGTGCTCTGGTAGAGCATCGCAAGCCCTGCGCTCGCTCGGCTGTTCTGCGGATAGAGCCGCAGCTCTTCCTTGAAGTACGGTTCGGCTTCGCGATAGCGCTCGAGCCGCGCGAGCGAGTCCCCGATGTAGTAGTGCAGGTCGTTCACCTGGGTCGTCCGTTTCGCATACGCGTCCCGCGCCTCGACGAAGAGCGGCAGCGCTTCGGCATACCGCTGCTGGCGATGCGCGGTCATGCCGCGGATGAGCTGAGGCACCGGCAACCCGGGCGCGGCCGTGGCCGCAAGTTCCGCTTGCCGCAGGGCTTCGTCGAACCGGTTTTCGGCCAACGCCAGGTTGGCGAGCATCTGGTGGGCGTCGGCGGGGGTCCGCCCGATCGCCAGCTCCGCATACTTCCGGGCTTCCGCGGTCCGGTTCATCGCCGACAGGACCGATGAGGCCCCCAGGAGGGCGCTGGCCTGATCGGGCCTGCGCCGAATGACCTCGCGGTACGCCGCATACGCGATGTCGAGCCGGCCCACCCGCGTGTTGGCCGCGGCGTACTGAAGCCACACGTCGATCATGTCCGGGCTCTGGTCCAGCACTTCACGCAGCTTCTTGAGTCCGGCGTCAAACTGCCTGGTGCCGATGAGGTCAACCGCCTCGCGGTAGGCGACGAGCACGCCGACCTTGTCCTTGGGATCCGGGAGCGCCTCGCCCGAAACCGGCGACACCGCCGGCGCCTGCGTGCCGACGTAACCGAGCGCGGCCAGTTTTGCCCGGTCCGCGGCCGACACGGGTGAGGGCGCGTCCACCGCGCGATTCGCGACAAGTGTCTCCAGGCCGGATCGCAGCGCCGTCGCCGCCTGCGCCCGGTCGCCCACGATGTTCGTCTTTTCTCCCGGATCGCGGTCGAGGTCGTACATCTCGGGTTTCGGCGCCTTGATGTACTTGTAGCGGCCGTCGGTGAGCGACGTCAGCTCGCTCCAACCGAAGTGGTAGCGCGCGTACATCGCTTCCGAGTAGATGCCTTGCGCCGCGACGGTGCCGCGGCCCCCCAGCAGGGGCTCAAGGTTGCGTCCGCGAAGTCCCGGCGGCGCGGCGAGTCCGGCCAGCGCGGCCAGCGTCGGGAACAAGTCGATGTGCTGCACCGGCTCCGCCACCCGCACGCCCCGGCCTCGCCCTCCGGGCAGCTTGATGATGAGCGGCACGCGGATCGTCTCGTTGTAGAGAAACAACCCGTGCTCGTTTTCCTGGTGGTCGCCGAGGCCTTCGCCGTGGTCGGAGGTGACGACGATGGTGGCGCTGTCGTACCAGCCCTGCCGGCGCAGCGCGTCGAGGAGCTGGCCCACGATCTCGTCGGCGTAACTGACCTCACCGTCGTAGGGATCCGGCTGCGTGAACCGCGCGGGCGGCGCGTAGGGAGCGTGCGGTTCGTAGATGTGGAAGAACAGGAACACGCGGGCATCAGGCCTCGTGCCGAGCCACTCGGTCGCGGCCTTGAGCGTCTCCGGTCCGCTGCGGACGATCTCCGCCGGCGCCTGGTCCGTCGCGGCCGCCGGCAGCGTGGCGTCGTAGGCGTCGAACCCCTGCGACACGCCGGTGTCCGGCCGGAGCACGTAGGCGGACACGAAGGCGGCGCTCGTGTAGCCCGCGCCGTGAAACGCCGACGCCAGCGTCGCCTGGCCAGGGGCGAGCGTGAAGCCGAGGTTGTCGCGCACCTTGTGTTCGAAGGGCAGCAGCCCGGTGAACATCGACGCGTGCGACGGCAGGGTCTGCGGCGCGTGCGCGAACGCGCGATCGAAGACGATGGACTCGCTGGCGAGCGCGGTGAGCGCGGGTGTCTTCCCCACGTCGTAGCCGTAGGTGGGCAGCCGGTCGGCGCGCAGCGTGTCGATCGAGATCAGCACGAAGGCGCGCGGCTGGCGGGCGGTATGGTCCCACCACCACATGCCCGCCGCCGAGCCGAGGACGATGGCGGCGGCGGCGATCCACGGCCCGCCGACCAGGCGAGGTCGCGTCGGCGGCGCGATCTGCGGCTTGCGGCTCATCCAGAAGACATCCTACCCGACGTTCAACAGCGCCTCGATGACCTCGACCGTGATCTCGTCGAGCGAGGCGACGACGGCGTCGGCTGAGGCGAGTGTCGCCGCCGGGTAGCTGGTCGTGATCCCGATCGTCCGCAGGCCCGCGGCGCGCGCCGACGCGAGGCCCCAGCGCGAGTCCTCGATGGCCACCGCGCGGCCCGCCGGCACCCCCAGCTTCGCGACCGCTTGCAGGTAGGGATCCGGCGCCGGCTTGCTGCGCGCCACGTCGTCGGCGCCGATGATGATCTGGAACGCGCGCGCGACGCCGGCCGTGCCCAGCACCGCCTCGATCTCCGCGCGCATGGAGCCGGACGCGATGCCGAGCCGGTAGCGGGCGCCGAGTCGTGCGATGGCGGCGGGCGCGCCCGGGAATAACACCGCGCCACCTGCCCCCCGCGTCTCGTAGGCGCGCGCTTTGGCGGCGACGAGCACGTCTTCGTCACCGGGCTTCAGCACCAGCTTGAAATCGATGGCGAACGCGCGGACGAGATCGCGGTCGTCGAAGCCGAGGTAGCGCTCGAAATAGGCGGCCTGGCCGAGCGTCCAGCCGCGGAGGGTGAAGACGTCCTGAAACGCCCGGAGGTGCAGGCCTTCGGTGTCGGCGAGCACGCCGTCGAAGTCGAAGACGACGGCGCCGGGCGCGGTCACTTCGCGGCGCCGAGTGCGGACGGCCCGAGGCGTTCGCCCGCGAGGATGGCCGCGGTCAGCCGGTTCTCGCGCGGAGGGACCGGACACTCGTACGACAGGTTGTACACGCAGTACGGGTGGTACGCGCGGTTGAAGTCGAGGTCGTAGAGGCCGGTGGGCGTGCGATCGAGATCGAGATAGCGTCCGCCCTTGTAGGTCGCATCGACGTTTGTCAGATCGCCGAAGGGCACGAACACGCGCGTGATCGTCCGCAGCTTGACGTCGGCAAAGGCCGTCAGCGTGTAGGCCGTTGTGCCGAGCGTGAAGCCCAGCGAGCCGACCCGCCGCATGCGCTCACGCGCGTTCTGAGATGTCTGCAGCTCGATCACGACGGGCTTGTCCGTCTGTTCCTCCTTGAGGAATGCCGGCACCCGGTACTTCGCGTCGATTGCGTAGTAGGTCAGCCCCGGGAATGTGCCGCGATCCGCCGAGGGGATCGGCGAGAACTCGTTGCCCGGCGCGCGAAACGCCGCGTTCTTGTCGACTCGAAACGCCGCCACCGTCCGCTCGTAGGACGCTGGATCGGTGACTGGTGGGGGTGGTCCCGAGGTACACGCCACCGACGCGACAACAAGAAAACCTACCAAGAACTTTTCACCATGAAGAGCATGAAGAACATGAAGGGCTCTTGGGAGAACCCTCTTGTCCTTCATGTTCCTCATGTTCTTCATGGTGGAAGCTCTTTCGTCTTAAGCGAAGGGATACCCGCGCGACTGCTGGATGGCGTCGGCGATGCGCCGGCGCGCGGCCACCGTGTCGATCGGCGGCACTTTGAGCAGCCGCCGAACGCCGGCAAGTGACGTGCGGAGGGCGTCGCCCTGGAGCATGCCCGCGAGCAGCGTGCGCGCGCCCATCTCGGCCCGAAGACCGGCGTCGTGCGCGACGACAGCCGCGGCGTCCGCATGGAGCGACGCCGCTGGCCCGGTGGCCGCCAGCGCCCTCAACACCGAGCTTTCCGCGGCGAACGTCTCGATGACGAGGTCGGCGAGCTGCATCAACGCTTCCTGTTCGTGCTCGAGCGCCTGTCCGTAGGTCTCCATCGCGAGGCCCATCGCCGCGAGCGTCGCCTTCTTCATGCCGACGACGATGCGCTGTTCTTCGGCGAGGCGATCTCCCGGGGTCTGAAGACCACGGGCTCCAGCCGTCATGGAGGCTCCAGGCGTCATGGAGGCCGGGTCTTTAGACCCGGTGCTCATTCCGGGCGACATCAGTTCGTCGCGCACCGCCTTAGCGCCGGCGATGAGCGGCAGCCCGCCCTTCAGCGCGCGCTTCACCAGCATGCCCGGCACGAGCAGGCGGTTGATCTCGTTCGTGCCCTCGAAGATGCGATTGACGCGCGCGTCGCGGTAGCGGCGCTCGGCCGGGTAGTCCGCGACGAAGCCGTTCCCGCCGTGGATCTGCACGTTCTCGTCCACGACAAAGTCCACCATCTCGCTGCTGGCGACCTTCAGGATCGACGCCTCGATGGCGAACTCCTCGAGCGCGCCGGCGACGACCTTCGGATCGTGGCTGCCGTCGATCGCCTGATCGATAAGCCCGGTCGTCCGGTACAGCATCGACTCGGAGGCATACGTACGGACCGCCATCTCCGCCAGCTTGTGGCGGATCGCACCGAACGAGGCGATCGGCTGCCCGAACTGCCGCCGCGACGCCGCGTACTGCGCCGCTTCCGCCACGGTGAACTTGGCGCCGCCCGTGCACATCGCCGCCAGCTTGAAGCGGCCGTAGTTGAGGACGTTGAACGCGATCTTGTGGCCCTTGCCGATTTCTCCGAGCAGGTTCTCGGCCGGCACCTGCGCGTCCTGAAGCACGAGCGGGGTCGTCGACGACCCGTGGAGCCCGAGCTTGTGCTCCTCCTTGCCGGTCGACACGCCCGGAAACCCGCGCTCGACGAGGAACGCGGAAAACAGGTCGCCGTCCGCCCTCGCGAAGACGATGAAAAGGTCGGCGAAGCCGCCGTTGGTGATCCAGAGTTTCTCGCCCGTGAGCCGCCACGATCCGTCCGGCTGCCGCTTCGCCTGGGCCTTGGCGCCGAGCGCGTCCGATCCGGATCCGGACTCGCTCAGGCAGTACGCGCCGACGATTTCCCCGCTCACGATGCGCGGCAGGTACTTCTGCTGCTGCGCCGGCGTGCCGAAGCAGAGGATCGGAATGATCGCGAGACCCGTCTGCGCTCCGAACGTCGTCGCGAACGACGCGGCCGCGCCGACGGCTTCGCCGACGATGACGGCGGACGCCTTGTCGAGGCCGACGCCGCCAAACTCCTCTGGGACGTCCGAGCCGATGAGGCCGAGGTCACCCGCGCGTTTCACGAGCGTGCGCGCGAGCGTCCAGTTCTTCTTCTCGAGCTCCGCCAGCGCGGGCGCGACCTCGTTCGTCACGAACTCCTGCGCCGTCGTCGCGATGAGGCGGTGTTCCTCAGTGCGCTTCTCGGGGGTGAAGACGTCGGCGGGCGTCGTCTCGCTCGTCAGCCAATCGCCGCCGCGACGGGTGGTTGTTACGGGGGACATAGACTCATTATTCACCGGTACGCCGGGTACGCCTCGTACGCCACGTACGGCGGGTACGAGGAACCTGAACCTTGCCAACTGTTCTTCCTTGGGGAGTTCGGCGGCCCGCAACCCGGGCCGCCCTACGACGCGCCGCATTGAATGACCGAGAAGATGGCCCGCGTCAGTTCGTTCCGCGTACCTGCCGTACCTGACGTACCTGGCGTACCCGAATTATCCCGCTCTCTCGAGAATGGCCGCGGCGCCCATGCCGCCTCCAATACAGAGGGTCACCAGGCCATACCGGGCCTTCCGGCGTCCCATTTCGTGCACGATCGACGTCGTGAGCCGCGCGCCGGTGCAGCCGAGCGGGTGGCCGAGGGCGATCGCGCCGCCGTTGACGTTCAGTCGGGTGGGGTCGATCGGCATTTCGTCGAGGCACGCCAGGACCTGGGCGGCGAACGCCTCGTTCATCTCGACGAGGTCCACGTTGTCCAGGTTGAGTCCCAGGCGCGCGAGCAGCTTACGCGTGGCGGGCACCGGGCCCAGGCCGAATCGCTCCGGCGCGACGCCCGCCGTCGCGTAGCCCACGAACCGCGCGAGCGGCGTGATGCCGAGCGCGCGGGCGCGGTCGAGCGACATGATGACCACCGCCGACGCCCCGTCGCTCGTCTGCGAGGCATTGCCAGCCGTGACCGTGCCGGCCGTGTGGAACGCCGGCGAGAGCTTGGCGAGCGCAGCAGCCGACGTGTCGCGGCGCGGGCCTTCATCGCGATCGAATCGCACGATACGCGTGGCCGGCCGGCGGCCCTCCACCGGATCGACGACGCTCACATCCACGGGCACGATCTCGCCGGCAAACCGGCCCGCATCCGCGGCGGCGATCGCGCGCTCGTGGCTCCTGAGGGCGAACGTGTCCTGCGCCTCGCGGGAGATCGATTTGTCGCGCGCGTGGTTCTCCGCGACAAGACCTGTCGAGAGATAGACGTCCGGATAGGTGGCGACGAGCGTGGGATTGGGCGCGACGTGATGCCCGCCCATCGGCACCAGGCTCATCGACACCGTGCCGCCGGCGAGCACGACGGTCGCCGCACCAGTGCGGATGCGATCGGCGGCGATGGCAATGGCTTCGAGCCCCGAGGCGCAGAACCGGTTCACCGTCACCGCCGACGCGGAGAGGGGCAGCCCGGCCCGAAGCGACGCGATCCGCGCGACGTTCAGCCCTTGCTCCGCTTCCGGCATCGCGCACCCGAGCACCACGTCGTCGATCTCGGCCGCGTCGAGCGCGGGCACGCGGTCGAGTGCGGCGCGCAGCACGATGGCGGCCAGGTCGTCGGGACGGGTGCGGTGCAGCGCGCCTCTCGGCGCCTTGCCCACGGCCGTGCGGACGGCGCTGACGATGACGGGCTCGATCATGACTCGAAATCTCCCAGCAGGTCCTCGAGCGCCTCGCCGACTTCGGGCGCGCGTCCCTCGAACAGATGCGACGCGCCGACGATCGTGGCGATCTCTTTCGGTTCCTTGAGCTGCGCGTAGAACGCCCAGAGGTCCTTCATCGGGCACACCTCGTCGAGGTCGCCCTGGATGATGAATTTGGGCTTGGTCGTCTCGAGCGCGCGCGCGAAGGAATAGCCGCGCGTCACCGGCGGCGCGACGGCGATGAGGACGCTGACGCGCGGGTCGGCCGCGCCCGTCTCGAGCGCGATCCAGGACCCGTACGAGAACCCCGCGGCCCAGAGCGGCACGCCCGGATAGCGGGCCGCGACGAAGTCGAGCGCCGCGCCGTAATCGCCCATCTCACCCAGGCCGCCGTCGAACGCGCCCGTGCTCGACCCGACGCCGCGGAAGTTGAATCGCAGGACGTCGCAGCCGATGCGCGTCAGGCCTTTCGCGCCCTGAAAGACGGCCTTCGTGTGCATGGTGCCGCCGAGCTGGGGATGCGGATGCGCGAACACCACCGCCGCGCGCGGCGGGGCGTCGGTCCCGTTCAGGCGCGCGGGGCCGCGATCGAGCAGGGCTTCCAGCGTTCCAGCAGGGCCGGGTAGCTCAAGATGCATGGTGCGGGCGGCGTCCGGCCGTCCCGGTCCCGGCCCACTTGGCGATCGTCGCCGCGTGTTGCGCGGCTCTGCGCACGGCGGCTTCCTCGTCGATCGTCTCCAGGAAGCGATCGACCATCTCAGCGAACCGGAACGGCTTCGTGATGACACCGAGGTGGCCGGTCTCGGGGAGCACGGCGTACCGCGCGTCCGGAATCAGGCGCAGGTACTCGCGGCTGTCCGCGACGGGCACGACGCGATCGAGGTGCGGCTCGCCGGTGACGACGAGCGTCGGCGCCTTGACGTGCGGGCAGTCGGATTCGATGTCCAGTGACAGCCACGCGCGTATCCAGCGCGCCATGGACGCCGTCGAAACGGGCGCGCTGACGACGCGCCGCGCGTACTGGCCCGCCAGCTTGAGCCGCAACGGCCAGGACGGCCGGGCCGTCATGATCTCCGGCGCCAGTCGGAAGAAGCCGCGCACGGCGAAGAGCGGCAGCGTCAGGCGCGGACGCCGCAGGTAGCTCTTCTGGCGACGGTCCGGCCGCCAGCGCGGCTTCGGCGTGGACGCCAGTACCAGCGCACGGACCCGGTTCGGGTACCGCGCGGCATACCGCGCGGCCACGACGCCGCCAAAGGACACGCCGACGAGCACCGCCTGCCGTTCGTGGGCATCGTCGATCATCCGGTCGATGATCCGCAGCCAGCCGCCGAACCAGCCGTCGACGGGTTCTCCCGCCGTGCTGCCGTCGCCCGGGATGAACGGATCGGGTCCCATCTCGCCGAGCGAAAAACTCATCACGCGGTGGCTCACCGCCAGCGCGTCGATCGTCGGCGACATCCACTCCCAGCGGCCTTGCATGCCGGGAACCAGGATGACTAACGGGCCGTGACCTTTATCAATCATCAGTTTCTCAGCGTCTTCCCATTCTTGAGCGTATACCCAATGCGTTCAAGCGTCTTCGGTTCGCCGCAGAGGCTGAGGAACGCCTCGCGTTCGAGGTCGAGCAGGTCGGCCTCGCTGACGGACGTCGCGTGCGGCAGGTCGCCGCCCGCGAGAATCCACGCGAGCTTGCGGCCGATGAGCGCGTCGTGATCGCTGATGCGGCCCGCGCGCTGCATCAGGTGCACGCCGAGCGAGAGTTTGGCCAGCGTCTCGGCGCCGCCCACCGGCACGGCCGCGCGGGGCACGGGCGCCTGATAGCCCTCGCGCACGCGGGCGAGCGCGGCGGCCTTCGCTTCCGCGATGACCCGCTCGCGGTTCATCACGACGCCGTCCACGTCGCGCAGGTACCCAATCCGCCTCGCATCGGGCGCGCTCGTCGAGACCTTCCCGAGTCCCATCGTCTCAAACGCCGCCTGCGGATCGACCGCGCGCAGCAGCATCTCCTTCGTGCCGCCACCAGCCGGAATCAGCCCGACGCCGACCTCGACCAGGCCCATGTAGGTTTCCGCGGCCGCCCAGACGCGATCGGCGTGCAGGCAGATCTCGCAGCCGCCGCCAAGCGCGAGCCCCGCCGGCGCCGCCACGACCGGCACCGGCGACGTCTTCAGGGCCATCGTCGCGCGCTGAAACGCGCGCACCATGGCGTCGATCTCGTCCCAGTTGCCCTCCTGCGCCTCGAGGAGGACCAGCATCAGGTTGGCCCCGGCCGAAAAATGCTCGGCCTCGCTGCCGACGACCAGCGCGGCGAAATCCGAGGACGCGATCGCGACGCCGGCCTGCAGCATCTCGATCGCGTCGCCGCCGAGGGTGTTCAGCTTCGAGTGGAACTCGACGTTGAGCACGCCGTCGCCGAGGTCGATGAGGCTCGCGCCGGCGTTCGTGCGGACGACGCCGCGCGCGCCGGACTTGGCGGTCCGCAGCAGGAGCAGGCCCGGCCCGGCTGGCGTGAGTGGAGTCGTTCGGCGCGGCGAGGTGTCGAATCCGATCGCCTGCGCCGTTTCGAACGGGCCAAGCTCCCAGCCGAATCCCCACCGCATCGCGCGGTCGACGTCGTCGATCGAATCCGCGACCTCGGGTTGGATGCGGGCCGCGTACGTGAGGGTCGCGCCGAGCGTCCGCCTGAGCAGGTCGCCGACGCGGTCCTTCCCGTGGAACAGCGCCTTCGTCCGCTCGCCGGCATCCTGAATCGCCCGCGCGGCGTCGAGTGACGGCAGCTTCACGTCTTGCCGCTTGCGGAACTCCATCGTCTTCACGTCGAGCGTGAGGATTTCGGACTGGCCGTCATTCACCACGCGACGATAGAAGCCCAAGCCGGTCTTGACGCCGAGGAATTGACGCTCGAGCATCGCGCCGACGAGTGGGGGCGCGGCGTAATCGCCGGCGCCCTGGTCGGCCGTCAGCCGCTGCTGAAGGTCCGCGGCGACCTTGGCGAAAATGTCGAGGCCCGCGATGTCCAGCGTCCGGAATGTGGCGCTGGCCGGGCGCCCGATCGCCGGGCCCGTGATGGCGTCGACTTCCTCGATCGTGAACTCGCCGGACGCGACAGCCTCGATGAGGCGGAGCGCGCCGAACAGGCCGATGCGGTTGGCGATGAAGCCGGGCCGGTCGTGCGCGACGACGACGCCTTTGCCCAGTCGCCGGTCGATGAAGTCCGAGAGCCGGGCGGTCACGTCCGGATCGGTGTCCGGAATCGGGATGATCTCGACGAGCCGCAGGTACCGGGGCGGATTGAAGAAGTGCGTGCCCAGCCAGCGGCGCCGGAACTGCGGCGACCGCCCCTCGGCGATCGCCGCAAGCGGGATGCCGGACGTGTTTGACGAGATGATCGCCTCGGGTGACAAGTGCGGCTCGAGCTTCGCCAGCAGACTCTGCTTGGCCTCGAGCGATTCGACAATGGCCTCGATCACCCAGTCAGCGCCGGCAACGCCGGACAAGTCGTCGAAGCCGCCGGTGCGAATCCGGGTGGTCGTGTCGGGCAGAAAGCAGGGGTCTGGCTTCAGCTTGCGGAGCCGGTCGAGGCCCGCGCGGGCCGCGTCGGCCGTAAGGTCCAGCAGCACCACGGGCAGGCCGGCGTTGGCCAGATGGGCCGCGATCTGCGCCCCCATCGTGCCGGCTCCGAGCACGGCGGCCTCACGGACTGCCCTCGACATCGCACCCATCATTAATCAAAACAGGCATGCAACGGTCGCCGAACCCCGTCGTAATACAGTCAAATCTCATGCTGGCTGCAGGCGAACAGCAGGCTCTAGTCACCCGTCTCAACCGGATTGAAGGCCAGGTCCGCGGCATCAAGCGGATGGTCCAGGAACCGCGGCTGTGCGTCGAGATTCTCCAGCAATTGGCGGCGGCCGAGGCGGCGCTCAGCCGCATCAGCCTCGCGGTGTTCAAGTACCACGTCGACAACTGCGTCACGGAGGGCGTCTCCAAGGGCGATCCGGAACGGCGCAAGCAGCTCACCGAGCTCGTCGACATCGTCGACCGCTTCGCGCGGTAGCCTGGCACTCCCGTAAATACCTATAAACAAGACATTTAGGGCCGGTATAATCTCGGCCCATGGGCGTGTGGCAGCTTCCGGCCCGTCTGGCGGTCACGGCGGTGCTGGTCGCCTGGGTCCCTCAGGCCGCGCCGCCGCCGGCTGACCCCTCGGGATTCGACCTGGGCCGGCTGAAGCGCCTGGACGCCCTCGTGCACGACGCCATCGCGGCCCGGGAACTACCGGGGGCCGTAGTTGTCGTGGGCCGTGGCGACCGCGTCGTGTTCCGAAAGGCCTGGGGCGATCGCGCGCTCGTGCCCGCCCGAGAGGCCATGACGCTCGACACGATCTTCGACCTGGCGTCGCTCACGAAGGTCATCGCGACGACCTCGGCCGTGGTAATGCTGATCGAGGACGGCCGGATTCGCCTCGTCGATCCGGTGGCAAAGTTCATCCCCGAGTTCGGCCGCTACGGCAAGGACCGCGTGACGATTCGCGACTTGCTCACGCACATGTCGGGCCTCCGGCCCGACGTTGACGTCAGCGACGCGTGGGTCGGCTACGACCAGGCGATCCGCCTCGCCGCCGAGGAGGTGCTCACCGCGCCGCCGGGGCGCCGGTTCGTCTACAGCGACATCAATTACTTCCTGCTCGCGGACGTCGTCGCGCGCGTCAGCGGTCAGCCGTTCGACGCGTTCGTGCGCGATCGCCTGTTCCGTCCGCTCGGCATGCGTGACACGATGTTCAAGCCGCCGACATCCCTCGCGCGCCGCATCGCGCCGACGCAGTCGTGCACGCCGTTCGGGTGGCCGTGCGAGGGGCCGGACATGACGATGCTGCGCGGCGTGGTGCACGATCCGACGGCGCGGCGCATGGGCGGCGTCGCGGGGCACGCCGGGCTGTTCAGCACGGCGGCGGACCTCACGATCTTCGCGCGGATGATCCTCGGTCACGGCGCGATCGGGCAGGCGCGCGTGCTGTCGCCGGCGAGCGTGTCCCGCATGACGTCGCCGGCCACGCCGGCGGGTGAGCCGGCCGTGCGCGGCTTCGGGTGGGACATCGACTCGTCGTTCTCCGCGAATCGCGGCGAGCTCATGCCGCTCGGGTCGTTCGGCCATACGGGCTTCACCGGGACGTCGATCTGGATCGACCCGGGGACGCGGGTGTTCATCATCTTTCTTTCGAGCCGCCTGCACCCCGATGGCAAGGGCGACGTCACCCCGCTTCGCGCGCGCGTCGCGACGGTCGTCGCGTCGTCGTTCACCGGAGCCGCCACGGACGCGCGTCCGCTCGCATGGAGTTGGAGCCGGCAGACGTTTGACTCGCAGATTCCGCCGGTGCCGGCCGTGACGTCGCCGCCGGTCCAGGCGGGCGTCGATGTGGCGCGCGCGGACGGATTCAAGGCGCTGTCTGGCCTGCGCGTCGGTCTGGTCACGAATCACACGGGCCGCGCCAGGGACGGCGCCGCGACGATCGACCTCATCCGGGCCGCGCCCGGCGTGACGCTCGTCTCGCTCTTCAGTCCCGAGCACGGCATCCGCGGCATTCTCGACGCGTCCGTGCCGTCGTCGGTGGACGAAAAGACGGGCCTGCCGATTCATTCTTTGTACGGCGCGACGCGCCGGCCGACCGCCGAGATGCTCGTCGGCCTCGACGCGATCGTCATCGACCTCCAGGACATCGGCACGCGCTTCTACACCTACATGACGTCGATGGCGTACGTGATGGAGGAGGCGGCGGCGCGGAAGATCAAGGTGGTGGTGCTCGACCGGCCGAATCCGATTGGCGGCGTGCAGATCGAGGGCCCGGCGCTCGACAAGGCGGCGATCGGCTTCACGGGCTATCTCGCGGCGATGCCGATTCGGCACAGCCTCACGATGGGTGAGCTCGCGCGGCTCTTCAACGGGGAACAGCAGATCGGCGCGGACCTCACCGTGATTGCGATGAAGAACTGGCGCCGCGACGCGTGGTTCGACGACACGGGGCTCGCCTGGGTCAACCCCTCGCCGAATATGCGAACGCTCTACGCGGCGACGCTCTATCCGGGTCTCGGCGCGTTCGAGTCGACGAATCTTTCGGTCGGGCGCGGGACGGACACGCCGTTCGAGCACGTCGGCGCGCCGTGGATCGACGGCGTGCGGCTGGCCGAGGCGCTGAACGGCCGGCAGATTCCGGGCGTGCGGTTCTATCCGGTGCGCTTCACGCCGACGGCGAGCCGGTTTTCCGGCGAGGAGTGCCAGGGCGTCTTCATCGTCATCACCGATCGCCAGGCCGTTCGGTCCGTGCGCGTGGGCGTGGAGTTGGCCTCGGCGCTCATGAAGTTGTTTCCCGGCCGGCTCGAGGTGGACGCGGCCGCGCGGCTGTTCGGGTCCGTCGCCGGGCTGGATCGACTGAAGGCGGGCGACGATCCGGCGGCGATTGCGCAGTCGTGGGCGGCGGCTGAAGCGCGGTGGAGACTGCTCAGGGCGAAATACTTGCTGTACTGAGCGCAATGAAGCGGACGCGTCGGAGCCAGTTATAGGGCCAAGACGAGGCGGAGGCCGTTCTCGACGTCGTTGAGCACCTGACCCCGCAAGCGACCGGCGAATTCGGTCAGGAGCTCGCGATCGAGGGTGACAATCTGCGACACGTTGGCTACGGAGTTTCTGGGCAGCCCGGCGGCCTTCGCCGGCACGAGGACGTTGCCCGGCGCATCCACGAGTCGAAGGTTGGACGTGAGGATGACGGCCACGATCGTCCGGAGACGGCTGCGATTGAAGGCGTCGCTCTGCACGACGAGCACCGGGCGACGGAAACCTGGTTCTGAACCGGCCGGCTCGCCGAGGTCAGCCCACCACACCTGGCCTCGTTCGATCACCACGATTCAGCCGGCAGCGAGCGCTTCTGGGCGCGTCGCACGCGAGTGTCGAGCCGGCTCTCTTCGGCGGCATACACGGCATCGAGCCGGTCAGTAACTTTTCGGCCCTGGTGCTTCCCGACGAAGTCCGCCAGGGCGGTGGCGTACAGCCGGCTCCGCGACAGGCCGAGCTTCCTGGTCAAGGTCTCGGCCGATGCGAAGAGGTCGTCCGGGATCGATAATGCGATTTTCATACCATAGTAATACCACGGTATAACTCCTGCTGGCAAGCCGACCGAGGACTGATCTACCACCCGTACAGCATCAGGTACACCACCACCCCCGTCACCGACACGAACAACCAGATCGGCAGCGTGATGCGCGCGAGCTTGCGGTGCCGGGCGTCGTCCCGCCGCAGGCCGCGGCGCAGCGTGACGATGGCGAGCGGCAGCACGGCGGCGGCGAGCACGACGTGCGGGATGAGAATCGTGAAATACACCGTGCGCATGAGGCCGGTGCCTGGATACGGCTTCGACCCGACCTGCGCGTGATAGGTCACGTACGAAATCAGAAACAGCGCCGACGTCGCGAACGCCGCGATCATGCATCGCCGATGCGCCTCGATCCGGCCGGACTTCACCAGGAAGAAGCCTGTCGCCAGCAACACGGTGCAGAGCGCATTCAACGCTGCGTTTACATGCGGCAAGTCGTTAACGCCCATTGCCCCTTTGCCTCATTGCCCCATTGCCCCATTAACCCGCGCCACTCCCATAAGTATCCAGAGCAGCGGCAAATAGATGATCGATCCGTAGAACAGCGTCCGCGCGGTCGTCTGAGTCCGGCGCATCGCGAACTGCGCCGCGAGGCCGAGCTGCGCGAGGCTGAGCAGGAGCGCGCCGACCGCGTAGCGCTCGTCGGCCATGCCCACGAGGAACGGCAGCTCGCTCATCGGCACGATGGTCGCGGCCCAGAGCATGGCCTGGCGCCCGGTCATCGCGCCTTCGGCGTCGATGACGGGCAGCATGCGCAGGCCGGCGCGTGTGTAGTCCTCGCGGTAGATCCAGGCGATGGCCAGGAAGTGCGGCAGCTGCCAGAGGAACATGATGATGAAGAGCGACCACGGCGCCACGTCGGCGAGCGACCCGCGCGCGGCGGCCCACCCGATGAGCGGCGGCAGCGCACCGGGCACGGCCCCGACCACCGTCGAGAGCGACGTGCGGCGCTTGAGCGGCGTGTAGACGTGCGCGTAGGTCACGAACGTCGCCAGCGCGACGAGCGTCGCGAGCGCGTTCGACGCGAGCCAGAGCCCCGCGAGCCCCGCGCCGGCCAGCAGCAGCGCGATCGTCCGGCCGGCCGCCGGACTCATCCGCCCCTCGGCCACCGGCCGCAGTCGCGTCCGTGCCATCCGCCGGTCCGTGTCGCGCTCGTCCACCTGATTAATGGCGGCGGCGCCACTCGCGACGAGCGCCGTGCCGGCGCAGGTCAACGCCAGCGTCGTCCAGTCGACGGCGTCGGGCGCGGCCATGTAGTAGCCGCCCGCCGTCGTCGCCACGACCAGCGCGTTGACGCGGACCTTGGTGAGGACGATAAGATCAGCGACGTTCATCGATAAACTTCAAACTTCAAAGTTCAAACTTCAAATCGGCAAACGGCGATCGGTAAACGCACGGGCTCCAAACGCGCGCAGCGTCAGCACCAGCGATGTCCCCAGCACGATCGACCCGACCGCGACGTGGAGCGTGTTTACGATCTCCTGTTTGCCGCTGAGCACGACCGTCGCGCCCAGCGCGACCTGCGCGGCGACGGCGACGACGAGCAGCCAGGCCGGGCGCACGAGTTCGCGGCGGCCGCCGTGGCGGCTCCAGATGTACGCGACATTCGCCAGCACGAAGACGGTGACGACCAGCGCGCCGACGCGATGCGCGAAATGCACGGCCACGCCCGGCGTCCACGCGGGCGGCAGGAGGCCCCCAAACACGAGCGGGAAGTCCGGAATCGCGAGCCCGGCGCCGGTGTGGCGCATCGTCGCGCCGAGCAGGATCTGCAGGTAGATGAGCGAGGTCATGACGACCAGTCGGCGCCGCAGCGCCGGGTCGTTCGCGAGCGCCGCTGGCCCGAGCCACGTCCGCGACGTGAACACCGCGGTCGCCACCGTCAGGCAGAAGAACACCTGCGCAAGACCCGCGTGGCCGATCGAGATGGCGTCAGGCAGCAGGTAGATGACGGTGAGGCCGCCGAGCACGCCCTGCAGGATGACGGCGGCGAGCGCGATGAGGCTCAATCGCAACATCCAGCGGCGCGAGTCGACGCGCCAGACGAACGCCACAAGGCCGATCGTGAGCAGGCCCACGAGGGTCGCGATCAGGCGGTGTCCATGTTCGTAGAAGATCCCGCCCACCATCTTGCCGAGTGGAAACGTGAACATGTTGTACCCGTAGGTCGTCGGCCAGTCCGGCACGGAGAGGCCGGACGCGGTGCTCGTGACCATGCCGCCCGCCGTGACGAGCACGAGCGTGGCGGCCACGAGGAGCCGGGTGTAGCGATGGAGCCAGGTCACGCGCGGCCCGGCCGGTTACGGCCGTTCCTGTTTTGCGGCAAATGAGAACGTCACCGTCTGCGCCTGGGTGGCGCTGATGGTCACCTGAGCGGTCCGCCTGCCGAAGCGCTCGTGCCACGCCTCGAGCGTGTACGTGCCCGGCGGCAGGTTCGCGATCTCGAACGCGCCGCCGGCATCCGTCACGGCGAAGTACGGATGCGCCACGACGCCGACGTACGCCGCCATCCACGGGTGCACATCGCACTTGAAGCGGACCATGACCTCGGGCACCGTGAACGTGCGCGTCAGCCGGACGCCTTTGGTGAGCTGGCCCTGGTTGAACTCCTGGTTCTGCATCGGCATGGCGTGCACGTTGTGCAGCGTCTGGTCGCTGTTCACGACGTCGAACGGCTGGCCGGCCCGGACGCCGATGACCCGCGGCGTGTAGATGCACCCCTGCTGGTCGAGAATGGCGGCGGTCGTCGGAATGTCGAACGAGTAGGCTGGGTCGAGGCCCTCCTTCACGTAGACGAAGACGTTCTTGAGCGCGCCGTCCGCGCCGATCAAGATGGCGTCGCTTTGCGGGTTGGGCCCCGAACCCTGCACGCACGCCTTGTCCGTGTTCATGCGAATGGACTCGACCGCGGGCGGCGTGCCCGCGAACGCCGCGCGGCCTGAAAGGGATCCCGTGGTAGCGGCATCGACCGGCTTGCCGCCTCCGGCTGGGGGAGGTGGAGGCGCCGAGCTGCAGGCGGCCACGAGGCTGAAGACGGCGAACGTCGGGACGAGATGGCGGAGGTTCTTGATCATTGATCTTTGGAGCGAACCGGAACGATCACGTGATTATCGCCGACTTGACCGGGCTCGCGCCACGATGCTACGTTCGACGGTCGCACTCGCCTGTGCCGGTATCGTCTAGCGGCTAGGACACAAGGTTCTCAACCTTGGAACCGGGGTTCGATTCCCCGTACCGGTACCAATACAGATCCTGGCGATGAGGCAATGCGGCAATGAGGCAGTGCGGCAATGAGGATCTTCATTGCCCCATTGGCTCACTGCCCCATTGCCCCATTGCAAGGATCAGAACACGGCCGTCATCTTGAGGAAGACGGTGTGCCCCTGGCTGGACCGCTCGCCAAACTCCGCCGTGCCGCGCTGATAGGCGATCTGGACCGTGCCGAACGGCGGCCGGTACCGCCACGCGAAGACGGCCTGCACATTGTTCCGCTCGATCGACGTGTTCGTCTGTACCAGTAATCGCAGGAACAGGTCCTTCGTGAAGAAGTGGTTCACCCGGCCGACGTGGATCCAGGTGCTTTCGTCCTCCGGATCGGGTGAGAGGTTCAGGCGTTCGAGCGAGTATTCGGCTGAGAGCGCGTCCGTGACCTTGTACTTGGCCGACGCTTCCCACAGCTGAAAGTCAGCGTCGAAGTTCCGGCCAATCGTCACTTTGGCCTGCGCCGACTGGAATTCGCGCGTGTTGTAGCCGACGCCGAACCCGACGCTGCGGTTGCGAAAGTCCTTCTCAAACCGCTTGAACTCCTCGGTCCAGTCAACTTCGACGCTCCACCGATTGCGGAACTCGACCTCCACGGTCTCGTCCACTTGCCAGCTCCGCAGGGTTCCGGTCTGCGACCAGTACGCGTTGTAGTTGGAGTCGTACTGAATCTTCTCGAACGCGCCACTCTTCACCCAGAAGGTCTTCTCCGTCGCCGAGTCGATTTCGCGGCGGTCGTCGTCGGTAATCCGGCCGATCACGTTCAGGTTGTCCCTGAGCCGGTCGCCGAGATGGGTGTAGCGCACGTGGAAGTGCCCGGTGGGCGAATCGTACGAGGGCCGCACGAAGTAGGCCGCGGCGCCACGGCCGTACTCGCCCCAGCTTTGCACCACCTGCGCCGTCATGCCCCACGTGTTCGTGAAGAACAGGTTCGCGTCGATCGACGCGGATCCGTTGTTCCGCGCATCGAAGCTGCGGTTGCCGGCCGCGAACGCCACGGACGAACGTCCGAGGACATCCCGCTGGAGTCGGGCGACCGTGAAGTTCGCGCGGCCCCGGTCCTCGATCGGATCCGTCTGCACGCTCAGGAAGGCCGACGTCCAGGCGCCCTGCTTACCGAGCAGCTTGGCGCCCGCGACGATGTCCTCGACGCGCCGGGAGTAGAACGTGCGGATGCGCTGGCTGTACAGCTCGTTGCCTTCGAGGAAGAACTGGCGCTTCTCGGGAAGCGACACCTCGAATCGCGTGAGGTTCACCTCCTCGACAT
>JANOGJ010000297.1:0-2158 GCA_031405995.1 Acidobacteriota bacterium | reverse complement strand
CCGACCGACGAATGCCGGTTGCTACCTCGTAAGTCTTAGGACCCCGGCATTCGTAAGGTCGGTTCCACTCGTCCGGGGGGTTGCCGCCGGCTTTCAGAACTGAGCTTCGTGCCCTTCGTGAGCTTCGCGGTTGTCGATGGGCTTCTTCATGCTCTTCATGCTCTTCATGGTGGAGGCTCTTTTGATTTGCGTGTCAAAGTCAGATATCGTGTCGGATTGTCATGAGCGCTTCGTTCGCGCCCGTGCGGCGCTTCGGTGAAACCACCCGGCGCGACGCGTGGTGGGTGCAGTCGGCGGTCACGTTCCTCGTTTTTTCGAGCTTCATCGTTTATTCGACCTGGGCGGGCTACGCCAACGCCTACTACGAACACGGACCATATCTGTCGCCGATGTACTCGCCCCTGCTCTTCGGGCCGTCGGCGCATTCGTGGTTCGGCGGGCCGGCGCAGCCGCTCTGGTGGCCGTCGTTCCTGCACTACTCGCCGGCGGCGCTGGTCCTCGCGATCCCGGTCGGCTTTCGCATCACCTGCTATTACTACCGCGGCGCTTATTACAAGGCGTTCTGGGCCGACCCGCCGGGATGCGCCGTCGGCGAGCCGCGCAAGTCGTATCGCGGCGAGCAGACGTTTCCGCTGATCATTCAGAACATCCACCGATACTTCCTGTACCTCGCGATCGTCTTCATCGGCATCCTCTCGTACGACGCGTGGACCGCGATGTGGTGGCCGGCGGCGGGCGGCGGCAAGCAGTTCGGCATCGGCGTCGGCACGCTCGTGCTCACCGCCAACGCCATTTTTCTCGGCTGCTACACATTCGGTTGCCACTCATTGCGGCACCTCATCGGCGGCGTGCTCGACGTGATGTCGCGCAGGCCTGTTCGTCACAAAGCCTACGCGTGCGTCAGCTGCTTCAATCGCTGGCACATGAAGTGGGCGTGGATCAGCCTGATCTGGGTCGGCTTCACGGACCTGTACGTGCGCATGTGCGCGATGGGCATCTGGACGGACTTCAGGATCCTGTGAGCGACTTCCCCGTTCTTGAACACGACGTGCTCGTCATCGGCGCCGGCGGCGCCGGTTTGCGAGCCGCCATCGAAGCGTCGGCCAACGGCGCGAAGGTCGGCGTCATCACCAAGTCGCTGCTCGGCAAGGCGCACACCGTCATGGCTGAAGGCGGCGTCGCCGCGGCGCTTGCGAACGTGGACGACCGCGACAGCTGGAAGGTCCACTTCGCCGATACCATGCGCGGCGGCCAGTACCTGAACAACTGGCGCATGGCCGAAATTCACGCGAAGGAAGCGCCCGATCGCGTCCGCGAGCTCGAAGCCTGGGGCGCCGTGTTCGACCGCACCCCGGACGGCAAGATCCTCCAGCGCAACTTCGGCGGGCATCGCTATCCGCGTCTGGCGCACGTCGGCGACCGCACCGGACTCGAGATGATCCGCACCCTGCAGGACCACGGCGTCCATCGCGGCCTCGACGTCTACATGGAACACACCGTCGTTACGCTCCTGAAAGACGACGGGCGCGTGGCGGGCGCGCTGGCCTACGACCGCGAGCGGGGCCGCTTCAAGGTGTTCCGCTGCAAGGCGATCGTCATGGCGACGGGCGGCCTGGGCCGCGCGTTCCGCGTCACGAGCAACAGTTGGGAATACACCGGTGACGGCTACGCGCTCGCGTACGACGCCGGCGCGGCGCTGCAGGACATGGAGTTCATCCAGTTCCATCCGACCGGGATGGTCTGGCCGCCGAGCGTGCAGGGCATCCTCGTGACGGAGGGCGTCCGCGGCGAAGGCGGCGTCCTTTTGAACAAGGACGGCCACCGGTTCATGTTCGACGACATCCCGGAGAACTACCGGGCCCAGACGGCGAAGGACGAAGAAGAGGGCTGGCGTTACACGCAGGGCGACAAGACGGCCAACCGTCCGCCGGAATTACTCACGCGCGACCACGTCGCCCGCTGCATCAACCGCGAGGTCAAGGCCGGACGCGGCAGCCCGCACGGCGGCGTCTTCCTCGACATCGCGTGGATCAAGGAGCGCATCCCGAACGCGCCCGAGCACATCCGCAAGAAGCTTCCGAGCATGTACCACCAGTTCAAGGAGCTGGCGGGGCTCGACATCACGACCGAGCCGATGGAGGTCGGTCCGACCACGCAC
>JANOGJ010000259.1:0-4805 GCA_031405995.1 Acidobacteriota bacterium | reverse complement strand
AACTCGAGCGCCTCCGACTCCGGGATGAGCGAGCCCATTGAGAAGACGGAGATCCCATTCACCGTGCGCGGGAGCGCCATCTTCTGTTGGCCGGGAACGAACAGCGCGCCTTGCACGCCTGCCATGCGCGCCTGTGAGGGGCCGTTGAAGTCCGCGTCCAGGATCGCAATGCGAAGCCCCCGAGCGCGCAGGGCGCCCGCGAGATGCAGCGTCAACGTGCTCTTGCCGACGCCGCCCTTGCCGGAGCCCACGGCCACGAGGTGGCGCACCCCGGCGAGCCCGTCGGAAATGCGGGTGCGCTGATCGGCAACCTGCTCGAGGACTCTGGACCCTCCGTCGCCGACGATGTCGTGGTAACCCTTCATGCTGACGGCCGTAGCTTACACCGGCCTACGGCTGTGGGCCTTGAGCCAAGCCGCGTATTCGGTTTCCTTGATAGCGCCAGCAGCAAGACCAAGGGTCTGCACGGCCGCATCGGCCTCTTCCGCTTCGAATCGCAAACCGTTCAGTTCCAGAAACAGCACGCCAACAGCAAACCCGATCCGCTTATTGCCGTCCACGAACGGATGGTTCTTCACCAGGCCAAAGGCATAGCTCGCCGCGAGCGCGAATACCGTCGCCTTCTTGTAGACGAAGAGGTTCCGCGGCCTGGCGAGCGCTGACTCCCGCAGTCCACGATCCCGAAGACCGGTCGCGCCACCGTGAAGCGCCAGGAGCTGCTCGTGGAGCGCCAGGACGGTTTCGTCCAGCACCCAGGCGGGCGCCTTCACTTTGCGAGTTCGCGGAGGGTGTTGCGGTACCGGCGGAGCACGTCTTTCGCGACTTCGAGCTGCGCGACCACTTCGGGCTTCGTCGGCGTCAGTCGAAGGCTGCCGTCGCTCGAGTCCGTCACACAGAGCGTGTCGCCCTCGCGAACGTTCAGATGCGCGAGCGCTTCCTTGGGCAACACGACCCCAACCGAGTTGCCGACCTTCCGGAGCTTCAGTTCGAGGACCATGGCCCAGTGTAGCCACGAACGTTATAACGCGCAAGCGGCTGCTGGCGTGAAGGTGCCGCCCATCCCCGCGTCGGCCATCAAACGCCCTTCCGGCTCGCCTGCGCGTGTGTGCCAAGTCGCCATCATAGGAACGCTGGGGCACTGGTTGCGTCGGAACTGTGTCAGGGTACGGTCAGCCTGGCAGGGAATGCCGCCGCTGCTGCTCACATGGAACGCGGGTCAGTCCGAAGCGCGGCGGACGTCCTCGAGAAACTCGCGAGGCGTGCGCACGACGACGTGCCGCCGGCTTCGCATGGGGAAATGGCGGATATTGCCGGTCACCAGCACACTGCCGGTAGCGGCGGCGACAGCCAGAAACGGCTCATCGGAGGGATCAGCCAGCGGCTCCGGCCACGGCTGGACCCCTGACGTCAGGAATCCAAACGCGTCGATGACCGCGAGAATCGCGTCGATCCGCGAGGGTGGAAACCGAAACTCTGCACGACGGAGCACGTCCCCATACTCCGCCCGAATCCTCCCGTCGAGCGCAACTTCCAATGCGCCGGCGAGGACGGACTCGACGATCCAGGATGGCGGTCCGGCGGCCGAGAGGAGGCCGGCTACCAGGACGTTCGTGTCGAGCACGACGCGCATCAACGTGGGCGGGGCCGGCTGCTTCGAGCAGCCCGGCTTCGCCGCGCCCGCGCGATGGCGGAATCAATTTCCTTTGACGACAGCTGATCCAAGCCCCGCTCCCGGCTCGCCTCCTGAACTCTACGGAGCGCTTCGAGACCGCGCGCGCGGCGCAGCATCTCCAGCGTCTCATCGACGGAACTCGCATCGACCGGCACCATGACGGCCACCGGCCGTCCATTCGCGGTCAAGATCGCCTCGCGTTGCTGCCTGAGCGCCTCCTGGACCTGTCGGGGACGTGTCCGGAAGTCGCGGATGGTGACCGTCTTCATGCGTGAGATCTTACATGTCCGGGTGACATTTGTCACCCGCTTGTCGAGCAATGAGGCAGACATGTCGCCATGTCGCCATTTGTCCATTTCACAATTATGCTGACCGCGGGGAAGGCGGTGTCAGGGAAGGACAGGCAGCGGCTGGGGTCCGAGACCGAGCCTTATGTCGCTTCGGTGACCTCGCTAATGCTTCCTATCGTCGATCGTCTCGCCCATACGCCCCCCGCCTAGGGGCGAGACGATCTCGTAGGCGCCGAGGCGCGTGCCGGGGCCTGGCGGTCAGGGGTTCAAGAGCCGCTCTTCGAGGAGCGTCCTGAAATCTCGGCGGCCATCGGCAATCACGTGGATGACGTCGAGTACGCGGTTGGCGCCGGCAAGTGAGTCTGTTCGCCGGATGTACTCGTGGAGGCGTTCGAGGTCGCGTGTGGCACCGGCGGTCAGCAGGACGTCGTGACGCATCAGTCTCGCGCACGGCGAAGGCGCGCCACGACCTTGCGCAGGGGCGTCACGCGCCCTTGCGCCACCTCACGAGTACCAAGCGCGAGGATCTTGAGGAGCGCCATGGTTTCCTGGGTCTCTTCGTAGGACGCCACATCCTGAATCACTGCCTTTGCCTCGCCGTTCTGCGTGATGACCATCGGTCGTCGCTGCTCCGTAAGACGCACCAGCACCTCGGCGGCGTTCGCTTTGAGATAACTGATGGGCTTGACGTTGGTCGAGTAAGACATGGTCTGAACATAGACCTTTAACGGTCCGACCTCAATCGCGAATAGGACGACTACTCGGATCGCGCCCTCGCTGCGTAGAGCCGATGCCCGCCGGCCGGGCGGAAACCGAGCGTCTCCAGGAGTTCCTTTGAGATCTCCGCGGGGTGGACTTTCGGGAATCGGAAGGTCCCCATGTCTCGCGCGCGAAGTTGAGAGAGCAGTTGCGTCAAACGGGCGCCACCGTCCTCGACGAACGAGCGGACCGACACGATTTCCGCTGCGGGGGTGTAAAGAACATAAGCCTCGATTCGCTCGTCAGAGGCGACGGCGAGTCCGGCGATGTCGTCCTTCCTTGCGGTGAGCGTCTCGACCGAGCGCTCCCAGCACACCTGCGGGCCAACCTCTGCAAGGAGACCATTGGCGGCGAGATCGTCGACCGTGACAGGAATCAGCATTCGACTCGCGCCAACGTTCGGCGCTCGCTCATGCCGGGCGAACTCTCCTTTACCCTCCCAGACGTAGTCCGTCAGGACCGCCTCCTCGGCATATCCGCTTGCGCTGAACAGCGCGCAGGCAGGAGCGAGTGCCTCTGGGATTTCGGCGATCATTCGAGGGGGGCCGAGGATCGCGAGCTTCGAGCCGAGCGAGGCGAGCAGGTGACGCCCGTGACCCTGCCGCAGATGATCGGGATGGACGGCGACCCTGTGGATTAACGTCCCGGACGGCCGCTTGGCGCCGATCAGGACGCCGATCGGATCGGCGCCCGAGAAGGCGACCATGCAGCTGCTGCACCAGACCTGCAGGTCGCGGATCGACCGCTTGAACACCTCCGGCGTCATGGGAGGCTCGTCGGGGACGTACGGCGCCCAGCACCGATTCAGCGCGTCGACGAGCAGCGACACGTCGTCCGTGCGGCAGAAGCGGTACGATGACAATCGGTTTCGATCAGTGCTCGCGATTGCCGCCGGGCTTGTGTGGCACGTTCAGCGAGCTCACCTCGTTGAGGTATCCGTTCCCGTTGCCGACGGCCGGGACCACTTGCGCTTTGCTTTGGGCGTCCGCAATATTGCGCGGTTGCTTGGCGTCGTGCCCAGTTGGAGCCGCCGCGGCCGCTGGCTTGCCCGCGGTCGGGTAGGCCGCGATCATCTCGGCCATCATCTTCTTGCCAAGCTCGATACCCTCCTCGACGAGCCCAAGATCGATTGCGAACAAGGCGCGCTCACGCGCAAGTCCCTCGACCCTCTCCTGTACTGTGTTCCGCATGAACCCGGCCGGCACGCGGAGGACCCGCTGCGCGGCCTCGTTGGTCCAATCGAAGGTCGAGATCAGGGGGTTCTTCTTGTCGTCCCGGGCGATCAGGCGGGACTCGCCGCTGTCACCGGCCCGCGTTTCGCCCGGTCTCGCCGTAGCGCCTTGCGCTGATTCAGTCGCGGAGGCGGAGCGGCCAATCTCGAGCGGCGTTCCCGTCTCTTCCTCGATCACCTGCCTGGCAAAGTCGAGCGTGATCGTGTCGATCTTCGTCATGCGCGCGCGCTTTTCGACACGCGCCTTCACGCGTCGCCGCTGGTAGGCGTTCTTCATGGTCCAGAGGCCTTTTCTCGCGTCCTCCGACCAGCGCAGCTTGCGCCCGTCGTACGTGGTTTCCTCCTGGAGACCGCCCTCCACCTCCGCAATCTTCTCGATCATCTCCTGTGAGATCACCTCGAAGTCCGTGGACCCGCAGACGGCGCACTTGACGGCGCCGCTCTGCGTGGCCGCAACGCCGCACGACCGGCACATCGACACCGGGCCGGCCTTCGCCCGCTCGAGCGCGACCGCTTCGGCCAGCGCCTTGGTGGCGGCCGACGCGCTCTTCGGCATGAACCGGTCCATCGCTTCGTCGATCACCGCGTTGGTGATGACCGAATGCCCCTTCTCGAGCGCCAGGCGAAGGACGCCGGTGCGGGCGATGCCCTTGACCAGGTCGGGCACGTGCGTCATCCGCGCCTCGGCCTCGGGTGTCCACCGGATGGATTCCTCGGCACGCAGATCCAGCCGCGGCACTTCGAGCCGCGTGGAGAGGAGCACATCGCAGGGCGCGGAGCGGAGAATGTTCTCCGCGTTGCTCCCGAGGTTGGTCTCGTCCTTCGGGCTGTGGACACCGATCCGCCCCAACAC
>JANOGJ010000179.1:0-2180 GCA_031405995.1 Acidobacteriota bacterium | reverse complement strand
CGCGCGTCCTCTTGTATTTGTCGCGCGGGTCCACATGGCTGCCGCCTGGCCGCCACTCACGTCCACGCCCGGTCGGAGTTTCCCGTCGGGCGTCGAGCGCCTCGAGCGCGGCGGCCGGCGATTCCCAAAACCGGCCGCGGTCGAACCAGCGCAGCACTGCGGTCGGCTGCGTGCGCTGGAGCTGGCGCAAGGTCGGCAGGAGGTCCTCACTCCGTCGCGATCGAAACGCGGTCGGCGTCGCGCCGTCGACGATGACCCAGAAGGGGTGGCGAGTGGCCATAATCAGACGCGCTCCAGGCGCTTGAGCTTTTCGATGAGCGTGGTTCGCTTCAGGTGCAGCAGGTCCGCGGCCTGGCGCTTGTTGCCTTTCGTGCGCTCGAGCGCGCGGCGGATCAGCGTGTGTTCGAACTCCGACACGACACGCTCCAGTTCGACACCCGCTTCGGGCAGCAGGAAATCCGCCGGATCGGCGGGCACCCGCACTTTCTGGACCTCGTCCGGCAGGTCGCCCAACGCGATCTGCGACTTGCCCGGCGACAAGGCGAACGTGCGTTCCATCACGTTCTCGAGCTGCCGCACGTTGCCCGGCCAGTCGAACGCCATGAGCGCCTGCTGGGCATCCTGCCCGACGGTCACGCGGCTGCGCGGCGGCGTGGCTTCACGGGCCAGGCGGTCCAGGAAGTGCTGCGCCAGCAGAGGGATATCGGCCCGTCGCTCGCGCAGCGCCGGCACCCTGATGGGGATGACGTTCAGCCGATAGTACAGGTCCTCGCGGAACGTCCCCTCTTCGACCATTCGCTTGAGGTCGGAGTTGGTGGCGCCGATGACGCGCACGTCGACCTTGACGGTCTGCGAGTCGCCGACGCGCTCGAACTCGCGCGACTGCAGCACCCGCAACAGCTTGGATTGCAGCCCCGGGCTCATCGTCCCGACCTCGTCGAGGAACAGCGTCCCGCGGTTGGCCTGTTCGATGCGGCCCTGCCGGTTCGCGATGGCGCCGGTGAATGCGCCCCGGACGTGGCCGAACAGCTCGGCTTCGAGCAGCGTTTCCGGAATGGCGCTGCAGTTGATGGCGACAAACCGCTGGCTGCGCCGCGGGCTGGCGTCATGGATCGCCTTGGCGACCAGTTCCTTGCCCGTCCCGGTCTCCCCGGTCACGATGACCGTGCTGGCTGTCGCCGCGACCGTGCGAAGCAGCTCGAACAGTTGGTGCATGATCGGCGTGCGCCCGATGATCCCGTCCAGGCTGAAGCGATCCTGAAGCTGCGCGCGCAGGTACGCGTTTTCGGACTTCAATCGCCGCTTTTCGAGCGCCCGATGCAGCTCGTGGAGCAGCTCGTCGAATTGAAACGGCTTGGTGAGGAACCCCTCGACGCCCAGCCGGGTGACCTCGACGGCTTCCCGGACCGAACCGAAGCCGGTGATGACGATCGAGATGATCTCGGGGTACCGGGCCAGCGCCTCATTCAGGATTTGCCGCCCGTCGATGCCCGGCAGCCGGAGGTCCGTCACGAGGATGTCGAAGGCAAACTCGTTCAGCCGGGCCAGAGCCTCCTCGCCGGACCCCGCCTGCTCGACGCGGAACCGGTGGTCACCGAGCCGCTCGGCGATGACCTCCCGAAAAGCCGCCTCGTCATCGACGAGCAGGAGGTGCTGGACAGGTTGGTCAGCCATTCAGGGGTGCCGGCATTTTGACACAAGGAGGCCTGGTTAAAGTCCGATTTGACGCCCGCCGATAGTTGTGGGCGAGAGCAGCCTATGATGCCTGAACGCAAGACCGTGTCGATTCCACGCGCGTGTGAATTGGTCGGCGTCAGCCGTCGCACCATCTATAACTGGATCGCGGGTGGCAAGGTCCAGTACGTGCGGACGGCGGGCGGGTCGGTTCGAATCTTCGCCGACACGCTGTGGCGCGACCCGGCGGCCGAAGTGAGTCACGACGCCGCGTGGTCGCACCCGCTCCGTCGCGGTGCCTAATGGGCCGGGGGCCCAGCCCGTTCGGCGCGGAAGGTCAGGCGCCGCCCGATCTCCCGCGTCTCTTTCACCGGCTGAACAACCAGCTCGGCGTGATCCTCGCCAACGCCGAGCTGCTGGAACGCCGCGTCGCTGACGACACGCATCGGGCTCGCGCAGCCCAGGTGGTGTCCGGCGCGATAGAGGCAATTGCCGTCGTCCAGGAG
>JANOGJ010000168.1:0-2535 GCA_031405995.1 Acidobacteriota bacterium | reverse complement strand
CGATGTTGGGGCAGTGCGCCTCTTCGCAGACCGTGTGCAGCTTCAGGTCGCGCATCAGGCTCCGCAGCCGCAGGTAGCCCGGCGAGCCAGGCGCACGGACTTTCAGCCACTCAGGTTTGGGCTCGCGCGCGATCGACGAGTCCCGCACGGGCCGTCCACGATGAAACTGCAGGGGGGCGATGCCGGTCATTTCTTCTTCCTTAGTATCGGCTATTCGCAATCGGCAAAGGGCAATCGGGGATCGTCGACCGCCGATCGACAATCGAGGAGTCGAGGTTGCCGATTGGCGATTGCCAATTGTCGATTCTCGATTGCCGTTTGAAGATTGCCGATTTACGATGCGCGTATCATGTCACTGTCCATCACCTGGCTGGGTCACTCGACGTTCATCCTTGGTTTGCCGAACGGGAAGCGCGTCATCACGGACCCGTGGCTCGGCAATCCCAACTGCCCGCCGGCGTTCGCGAAGCCGGAGTCGGTGAAGCCCGTCGACCTCATCCTCGTCTCGCACGGCCACAGCGATCACATCGGCGACGTCGTGCCGATCGCGCGCGCGACCGGCGCCCCGGTGATCTGCATGTTCGAGGTCGGGCTGTACTTCTCCGACAAGGGCCTGCAGAACGTCAAGGACATGGGGATCGGCGGTACGCAGGAGGTGTCCGGCGTGACGCTGACGATGACGCAGGCGGTGCATTCAGGCTCGATGGTCGAAGGCGGGCGGATTGTCTACCTCGGCGGCGCGGCGGGGTTTGTGATCCGCGCGCCCGGCGCGCCCACGATCTACTTCGCCGGCGACACCGGCCTTTTCGGCGACATGAAGATCATCGGCGAGATCTACAAGCCCGAAATCGCGTTCCTGCCGATCGGCGACCTGTACACGATGGGGCCCGACACCGCGGCGATCGCCGCGCAATGGCTTGGCGTCCGCCAAGTGGTGCCGATGCACTGGGGCACCTTTCCAGTACTGACAGGCACGCCCGCCAATCTGAAGGCGCACCTCAAGGGGACGAACATTGAGGTGCTCGAGTTGAAACCTGGGGAAACTGCGAAATAGTTCGGTTCAGGGTTCAGGGTTCAGAGTTCTGCGAACCCTGAACGGTGAACCCTGAACCCTGAACCCTGAACCCTGAACCCTGAACCGATAAGCGTCAGTTCATTTGTTCAGCCAGATATCCTCGAGCACATTGAACGTCTGCGCTCCCACTTCCTTGCCGCCAATCGTGAGCGTGACTTTGTAGACGCCGACGCCGATTCCGCCGCCGCCCCCGCCACCGAAACCGCCCCCGCCGCCACGGCCGCCGCCACCACCGCCGCCGGCCGCGCAGGGCGTTGGGCCTGTCGGCGCCGGCTGAGCCGGTGCCGGGTCACCGCCGCGGCCGCCGCCACCGCCGCCGCGTCCGCCACCACCACCGCCGCCGTCACCGGTGAGCGTCCACTGGAAGCGGTTGAGTCCCGCATCAGCCGTGCCGGTGCACGTGCGCACGGCCTGGCCGGTGGCCAGGTTGGTGATCGTGATCCGCGCGTCGGTCGCGGCCGCGCGCAGGTAGTAGGCGATCGCCGTGCCGCGCGGCGCGACCTCACCCTCCCAATGCTTGCTGCCGGGCACCTCGGTCTGATTGAGACGGTCCACCTTCCACGCCACGGCGTCGCGCGGCTTGAAGAGCGTCGCGTCGCCCGTCATGTCCGCGGTCATGCGCTGGAGCGGCGAGATGTCATCCATGACGTAAATGCCGCGTCCGTGGTGCGCCAGCACGAGGTCGTTCTCGCGCGGGTGGACCACGATCTCGTCCACGCGGCCCTTCGGCAGGTTCGGCATGAACTTCAGCCAGGCCTGGCCGTCGTTCAGGGAGATGTAGACCCCGAATTCATGCGCCGCGTAGAGCAGGTTGCGGTTCACCGGATCCTGCCGGATCGAGTTGACGTTGCCCAACGGCAGGTTGCCCGCGACTGACGTCCAGGTCTGGCCGTAGTCGGTCGTCTTGAAGACGTACGGCTTCAGGTCACCGGCGTAGTGGCCGTCGATCGCGGCGTAAGCCGTGGCGGCGTCGAACCACGACGCCTCAAGGCCCGAGACGTGGTACTCGCGCGTGCCGCCCGGGATGTTCTTGCCGACCTCGGTGAACGTCTGGCCGCCGTCGCGGCTGACCTGGAGGTTCCCGTCGTTCGTGCCGGCCCAGTAGATGCCCGGCACGACGGGGGATTCCGCCGCTTCGATGATCGTGCCGTACTCATTGGCCTGCAGGCCGTCGTGCTTGGAGAGGATGCAGGGCACGCCCGGTCCGCCGCCGCGTCCGCAGCTCGGCCGGCTGTACGAGTTCTCGAGCAGGGTCCGCTGGTTGACGTCGATCTTCCGGCCGAGAGGCGCCGACATGACCCAGCTCACGCCGCGATCGCGCGAGATGTAGAGTCGCGTGCCGCCGAAGATGACCGTGCTCGGATTGTGCGGCGAGAGCCGGATCGGCGAGTTCCAGTTGTACGCGTGCGGCCACGGATCCTCGGGGCCGGCCATGATCGAGCCGCGCCCGCCGCCGCCCG
>JANOGJ010000149.1:0-4369 GCA_031405995.1 Acidobacteriota bacterium | reverse complement strand
GTGTTCGTCACCTTTCCGTTCGTCGCCCGCCAGCTGATTCCGCTGGTCGGCTGGGTCCTCATGCTCGCCGTCGTGGCCGGTCTCGTCGCGACGATCGTCCGCCGGGAACCCTTGCGGCTCTTCCGCTTCACTCTGCCGCTGCCTCGTCCCGCGCTGGCCGGCCAGCAACTGCTGGTCTCCGCAGTCGACTGGGCCTTGGCGGGAGCGGTCCTGTACGTCCTGTTGCCACCGAGCCCACTCACGTTCCTCACGTTCCTCGGATTCTTCCTGGTCGCCATGTTGATGGGTATGGTGAGTCACGTCCCTGGCGGCATCGGCGTGTTCGAGGGGCTGATGGTCCTGCTCCTTAAGCCCTACCTCTCGTCCGGGCAACTCCTTCCGGCCCTGGTCGTCTACCGCGCGGTCTACTATCTGCTGCCTTTCGTCCTCGCGCTCGGGGGTCTCGTCCTGGACGAGGCGCGTCAGCGGCGCACGCATCTGGCTCGGGCGAGCGCGTGGGTCGGCAACCTCACGGAGCAGCTGACACCGCGCGTCCTGGCGGCGCTCACGTTCGTCTCTGGCGCCGTGCTGCTCTTGTCTGGCGCGACGCCGGCGTCACCCGGCCGGTTGGACCTGCTCGATCGAGTCCTGCCGCTGGGGATCGTGGAGGTGTCGCACTTTGCCGGCAGTGTCGCCGGCGCGGGCTTGATTGTGCTGTCGCATGGTCTGGCTCGCCGGCTCGACGCGGCGTACTACCTGTCCTCGGCCCTCATGCTCGTGGGCATGAGCGCGTCGCTGCTCAAAGGCTTCGACTATGAAGAGGCGGCGCTGCTCCTGGTCGTGCTTCTCGTCCTGCGCCGGGCCAGGCCGGCATTCGATCGGCGCGCGGCGTTCTTCGGCACGCGCTTCTCGGGTCCGTGGATCGCGGCGCTGGCAGGCACGGTCGGGGCCTCCGTGTGGCTGGGCATCTTTGCGTTCAAACACGTGGATTATGCCCACGAGCTCTGGTGGCGGTTCGAGCTGTACGGCGAGGCCTCCCGGTTCCTGCGCGCGTTGGTGGGCGCCGCGGTCGTGCTCCTACTGGCCGGGGTGGCGTGGCTGAACCGTCCGGCGCCGCACGAGACGACGGAGCCGACGGACGCCGAACTCGCTGAGGCCGCCACGGCCATCGCGCTGCAAACCGCAGCGTCGCCCAACCTCGCGTTTCTCCGGGACAAAGCGCTCCTGTTCAACAACGCCCGTGACGCGTTTGTCATGTACGGCGTCCAGAGCCGCACGTGGCTCGCGTTAGGTGATCCAGTTGGCGGTGATGCGGCGCTGTCCGATCTGATCGGACGGTTCCTCGAGCGTTGCGACGACTTCGGTGGCGTGCCCGCCTTCTATGAGATCGGACCAACCCACCTTCATCGCTACGCCGATTACGGTCTCGCGTTCATCAAGCTCGGCGAGGAGGCTAAGGTGGACCTGCGCGCCTTCTCGCTGGAAGGCAGCCAGGCCGCGAAGTACCGCCAGGTTGTTCGCCGGCTCGAAAAGGATGGCGGGACCTTTCGTGTCGTGGCGCCCCAGGACGTGCCGGATGTCATGGCGCAGTTGCGCGGCGTCTCCGACGACTGGCTGGGACACCGGGCGGGTGGGGAGAAGGGCTTCTCCCTTGGGTTCTTCGATGAGGAGTATCTGAAACGCTTCCCTGTGGCAGTTGTCGAACGCCAGGGCTCGATTCAAGCTTTCAGCAATCTGTGGCCCAGCCGGCAGGGCGTCGAACTCTCGCTGGATCTCATGCGGTATTCGAGCGACGCGCCGAAGGGCGTCATGGAGGCGCTGATCGTCCATCTCATGATCTGGGGAAAGCAGCAGGGCTATCAACGATTCGCGCTCGGTATGGCGCCCTTGTCGGGGTTTGAGGACTCCCCGGTAGCGCCACTGTGGCATCGTCTCGGGGCGTTTCTCTACGAACATGGCGAGGCCGTCTACAGTTTCCAGGGGTTACGCGCCTTCAAGGAGAAGTTCAATCCGGAGTGGGAGCCACGCTACCTCGCCTACCAGGGCGGCTGGCATCTGGCGCGGATCCTGGCCGATGCTTCCGCGCTCATCGCCGGCGGCTATCGGCGGATCTTCCTGAAGTAGGCGCGCAACCCTCGCGGTCGCCGTTTGACTGGTCTCGTAGTGACGTCCCTACCGTTTCATCTCGAACACCATCACATGGAAGGAATCCGGTATCGCCGGCGGACCACCGCGGCCGCGCGCGCCCGCCGGCGGCGGAGGCGCATTCGGATCCACGGGGCCGAACTTCTGCGCCGCCGTATAGATCCGATGCGTCACCGTATCCAGCGTCATCGTCCGCGCGCCGCGTGCCGTGGGCAGCGTCTCGACCACCGTGAGCGCGTTCGGCCCGTCCATTCTGCTGATCGTAATGCTGCCGTCACTGCAGGAGTTAAACACCAGCTTTGTCTGGGCGTCGAACCACGTGGCGTCCGTACCCGTGCAGATCGGCACGCTCGCGACCACCTGGCCGGTCGTGTAGTCCACCATCGCGAGGAACTTGCCGCCGCCGACGAAGAGTCGCTTCGACAGGCGATCGATCGCCATGCCCGTCGGCGTGGTGACCGGGGCGAGCGGCCACTCCGCGATCTTCTGGTGGGTCTTGATGTCGATGACGCCGATCAGATTCTTGAGCTCCAGGTTCACGAACACCCGCCCAAGAGCGGGATCGGCCTGTCCCGTCTCCGGCTTGTCGCCGAGATCGATCGTCGCCACGACCGCGCCCTTGACAGCGTCAATCACCGTCGCGTTGTAGCCGCCGTTCTGCGCGCCGTTGAACGAGTAGATCTCCTTCCGCGACGGCTCATAGAGCACCGCATCGGGGTTCGCCCCGGTGTCCACCTTGCTCAATGTCTGCAGCGTCTTGAGATCGACGATGCTGACCTTGTTCTCGCCGCCGTTGGTCGTGAAACCGCGATTGAGCTCGGGCACGAGCGCAATGCCGTGCACGCGCGGCGTCTCGGCGATGCGCCCGACGATCTGGTTCGTCGTCGTGTCGATGACGACGATTTCAGTCCCGTGGGTGACGTAGAGCCGCTTCGCGGCGCTATCGACGTTGAGATAGTCGAAGCTGCCGGCGCCGCCGACCTGGATCTCCGTCACCTTGCTGTACAGGGCCTGGGTGGCACGGAGAGTGGCGCCGCCTGCAAGCGCACAACACGCGGACAGCGCGAACACGATCGATCGAACAGTCATGAAGTCACCACAGTTCTGAATGCGTGAGGTTGACGGTTACTTGGCACGCTTGCCATCCGGCAGGTACTCGGCTGACGCCACCCGTGCGCCCTTGAGCTGCACCTCGAAGCGTGTGACGCCGTTCTCGACGACGCGCTCATATCGCGTGACGGTCGCCTTCGGAAACTCCTTCATGATCGCCGCGGTGACGGGCGCGGGCACGTCGGCGGCGGCAATCTGTTCTTCCAGAATCGCGATGACGCCGTCCGGGCGATAGATGATGTCCCGTGTCTTGCCGGCATCGACGCTCTCCACCTCGTAGACGTCCTTGCCGGCGAGTTTCTCCTTGGCGACATTCTTGATGGTCGCGTTGGGATACGCGGCCTTGAAGGCCTTCTCGACGGCCGCCGGCAGCTTCACACCGCCTTGGCCGGCGAGACCGGAACTCGCCGTCCACAACATTCCGACGCTGACGACAACGACAGAGAATCTGCGCATATACATTGCCTCCTAGGACCGGGTTTGCCTGCGCCGGAACCTCAAATAGAGCGGCGGCAGCAGGAAGAGATTGAGGACCGTCGACGTCACGAGCCCGCCCAGAATCACCATAGCCAGCGGATGCTCGATTTCCTGGCCGGCTTTGTCGCCGCCGAACGCGATCGGCAGCAGCGCGAGGCCGGTGGCCAGCGCGGTCATAAGGATCGGGGCCAGCCGTTCCTCCGCGCCCCGCATGACGAGATCGCGGCCGAAGGGCACGCCTTCCTCGAACTCGAGGTGGCGGAAATGACTGACCATCATGATGCCGTTGCGGGCGGCGATGCCGATCACGGTCACGAGCCCCACGAGCGAGCCGAGCGACAGCACGCCCGTCGAGAAGAAGGCCGCGGCGATGGCGCCGACCAGTGCGAACGGCAGGGTCGCGAAGACCAGGAGCGCGAGACGCGCGTCGCCGAAGTCGACCAGCAGCAGCAGGAAGATCGCCATGAACGTGAGCGCCGACATCGCCAGCAGCCGTCGCGACGATTCCTGGCGGAGCGCGTATTCGCCGAGCACCTCGGCGTGATAGCCCTCGCCGAGCGGGAGCTGGCGCAGCCGCGCGTCGATGTCGCGCGCCACCGATCCGAGGTCCTGGGACGCCTTCGAGCGTCTTCTTGACCGCTGCCGCATTGGCCTGAAG
>JANOGJ010000144.1:0-3514 GCA_031405995.1 Acidobacteriota bacterium | reverse complement strand
GGACGCCGACCTCGTGCTCGGCCCGACCGTGAAACACCGGTGGGCCTACGCGTGCAGCAAGGCGCTCGACGAGTTCCTGGCGCTCGCCTACTTCCGCGAGCGCGCGCTGCCGGTGATCGTCCTGCGGCTTTTTAACACGGTGGGCCCACGGCAGACGGGCCGCTACGGCATGGTCATCCCGACATTCGTCCGCCAGGCGCTCGCTGGAGAGCCGATCACGGTGTACGGCGACGGCCGCCAGTCGCGTTCGTTCACCGACGTCAGCGACGTCGTCTCCGGGCTTGTCGCGCTGGCCGCGGAGCCCCGCGCCGTCGGGCAGGTCTTCAACATCGGCAACACCGAGGAGATCTCCATCACGGGCCTGGCCGAGCGCGTGCGCGCCGCGACGTCCAGCCGGTCCGAGATCGTGCGCATCCCCTACGACGAGGCGTACGAGGCCGGCTTCGAGGACATGCCGCGCCGGGTTCCTGACCTCTCGAAGATCCACGCGCTCGTCGGGTATCGCCCGACGCTCGTGCTCGACGACATCCTGCGCCGGGTCATCGCGCACAGCCGCGAGGCCCGCCTGGTCGGCGATCAGCGATAATCGAACGAGTGTCCCTGACCCGTCGCGCGCGATCGGCCGCCGAACGGCTGCTCCGCGCCAACGCCAGGCCCGTCCGGAAGCTGCTGCTCGCGACCGGTCGCGACAAGGCCGGGCGGCTGCCGGACATCGTCCAGATCGAGAGCACCAACCTCTGCAACGCCAAGTGCGTGTTCTGCCCCCGCGACGAGATGCACCGGCAGCAGGGGGTCATGGACATGGACCTGTTCAAGAAGGTCGTGGACGAATGCGCGGCGCTCGGGATTACCCACGTCCGCGTGCACAACTACGGCGAGCCGTTCCTCGACCGCCGGCTGGTGGAGAAGGTCCGGTACGCCAAGGCGAAGGGCATCAAGGAAGTCGGGATGATCAGCAACGGCTCGCTCATCACCGAGGAGATCGCGCGCGGGATGGTCGAGGCCGGGCTCGACGCGATCAACATCAGCGTGGACGCCGCGGGCAAGGACGTGTTCGAGAAGACGCGCGTCCATTTGAAATATGACGACGTGATCCGGAACATCCGGTCGCTGCACCGGATCCGCATGGAGCTCGGCCGCAGACGCCCGAAGCTGATCCTCTCGTTCGTCCGGCAGGACAACTCGGCCGACGAGCAGGCATTCATCCGCGAGTGGGGCCAGCTCGCCGACAAGATTCACATCACCGATCTGCACAACTGGGCGGGCACGCTCAACGATCACTCGGACGTCCAGTTTCCCTGCTACCGGCTCTGGCAGACGTTCACCGTGCTCTGGGACGGGCGCGTCTCGCTCTGTTGCGCCGACTTCGACGGACGGCACATCCTGGGCGACCTGCGCACCTCGACGATCGCGCGCATCTGGAACGCGCCGGCCTACCGCGCCGCGCGCCGCCAGCACCTCGAGTCGGGCGGCCCGGAGATCTGCCGCTCCTGCGATCTGCCGAAGAAAGACTCGCCGCTGTGGGTGCGGAGGCTGCTCTAGCTTCTCGTTTCTGCACACCCTGACAAACCGCGTGGTCCCAGCCCGAGTCAGATGGAGAGTACCGGGCGTATACTGAATAAGGTCCCGGCCTTTTAGGAGTTCCCCCATGCCTGCCTGCTCACTGGCGGCCGTTCTCGTCATCGCGCTCTCCGCCCAGGATCCGACGCCCGTCCAGGCGCCTCCGGAGCGGAAGCTCAGCGTCGCCTTCGACCTCCAGGGCAACGTCTCGGTCGTCGCCCAGCACGTGACGATTCGCGAGATCCTCGCCGAGTGGGGCCGCAAGGGCGGGACCCAGATTGTGAACGCCGATCGCCTCGCGGGCGGCCCAATCGTGATCCCGATGCAATTCGAGAACCGGCCGGAGCTGGAAGTCGTCGAGGCGCTGTTGCGTCAGGCGGCCGGCGTGTCGGTCGTGCCGCGGCGGCTCGGGGTTCCGGGCGCGTCGAGGTTCGAGTCGATCTATATCCTGGCCACGAGCGCGGCCGTCGCCGCGCCCTCGAGCCCGTACGCGACGTCGTCGGCACCCCAACCACAGGCCATTCGCGGATTTCCTGACGATGAGATTCCGCCGGTCGTGGCGCCGGGCGCCATGGGCGGCAACACGCCGGCGCCGGCGCCGAGGCCCGCCAGCGGCACCATCATCGTGCCCGTCGTGCCGGTGACACCGGTTGGCGGCACGACCACCGGCCGCGGCGGTGGCGGCACGACGACGCCGCCTCCAGGTGGACGCGGGGGCGGAGGCGGTCGCTAGTACAATCCGCGCATGACCCCGTCCTCATCCGTCCGACGGACGGGTGAATACGCCGAGCGAGGCGACTACCACCGCCACCTCTCGCCCGACTGGGAGTTTTACCCCACCTACCTCGCCAAGCTCGAGCTGGTGCGCCGATACCTCAACGCCCTGCCTGCGCGCACGCGCGTGCTGGACGCCGGGTGCGGCGAGGGCGTCCTCGTCGACGAATTCCATGACCGGCTCGCGATCGAGGGCGTCGATCCGAACTACGAATCGGCGCGGGTGCGGCGCGGATCGCTCGTCGCGCTGCCGTGCGCCGACGCATCGTTCGATCGCGCGTTGTGCCTGGACGTGCTGGAACACCTCGCCTTCGCCGATCAACCGCGCGCGCTGGCGGAGCTGTTCCGCGTCGTCGCGCCGGGCGGCGAGCTGCTCGTGAGCGTCCCCAACCTGGCGCACCTGCAATCGCGCGTGCACTTCCTCCTCGGCGGCCGGCTGATCCGAACGGCGAGCCTCTCGAAGCATCCCGGCGATCGGCCGGTCGGCGAGTTTCTCGCGCTCGCGCGCCAGGCGGGCTTCCGCCTCCGATCGCGCGAGGGCATCTTTCCGACGATCCCGGTCCTCACGCGCTGGATTCGACGATCGCCGGCGCGGCTGCGCTGGCTCCATCGCCTCCTGACCAGGCTCGTGCCCATCCCAGGCTGGTGCTTCCTGAACGTGATCCGCTTCGAACGCCCCTGACCGCCCCGCCGTGCGCAAACGCGTTGGACACCTGACGAAGGGCGTGGCCATCTACGGCGCGGGCGATGCCGCGCTGCAGGTCGTCAACCTCCTGCTCGTGGCCGTCTACGTGCAGGGCGGCTTCCTGGGCGCGGCCGACTACGGCGCACTCGGGCTCATCATCGCGGTCGAGACGTTCGCCAAGGTCATCTCCCGCTTCGGCCTCGACGGCGCCTACATGCGCCTGTACCACGACCACCAAGCCAGCGGCACGCTCGATCGCCTGACGAGCACCCTCCTCGTATTCCTCGTCACGTTGAACATCGGCTGCACTGCCGCCGCGTTCGCGTCGGCGAGCTGGATCGGCGACCGGCTCTTCGGCGCCTCGACCTACGTCCCGGCGCTCCAGCTCATGTTCGTCAACACGTGCCTGCTGAGCGTGACGTTCGTGCCTTTCCACCTGATGCGCATGCGCAACCAGGCGGTGACGTTCAGCGCGTTCGTGTTCGCTCGATCGGT
>JANOGJ010000100.1:0-1837 GCA_031405995.1 Acidobacteriota bacterium | reverse complement strand
TCAAGGCCTTCGATCCGATCCGCGAGCTGTTCGCGTCGACCAAGGACGCCAAGGCGCGCGGCCTGACGGCCAGCCACTTTTCTTTTAATGTGCCCGGGGGACGCTGCGAGGCTTGCGAGGGTGAAGGGGTCGTCAAGGTCGAGATGCAGTTCCTCGCCGACGTCTTCGTGCCCTGCGAGGTCTGCGAAGGGAAGCGCTTCAAGTCGCAGGTGCTCGAGGTCAAGTACCGCGCGCGCGACATCGACCAGGTCCTCGCCATGACCGTGCGCGAGGCCCTCGCCTTCTTCAGCACGTCGCCGAAGGTGCTGCGCCGGCTCCACGTGCTGGACGAGATCGGCCTCGGCTACCTGCGCCTCGGCCAGCCCGCCACGACCCTTTCGGGCGGGGAGGCGCAACGGGTCAAGATCGCGTCGCACCTCGGATCGCAGAGCGGCGAGCGCATGCTCTACCTGCTCGACGAGCCGACGACCGGCTTGCACTTCGACGACATCGTCAAGCTGCTCGCCGCGTTCAAGAAGCTGCTCCAGGCCGGCCACAGCCTGCTCGTCATCGAGCACAACCTCGACGTCCTGAAGACGGCCGACTGGATCCTGGATCTCGGTCCGGAGGGCGGTGAGGCGGGGGGCTATCTCGTCGCGGCCGGCACGCCCGAGCACCTGGCCGACACGCCCGCGTCGTACACGGGCCAGCACCTCAAGCCGATTCTCGATGCCAGCCGAGAGCATGGCGATTGAGGCGGCGTTCTACGCGCGGCCGACGCTCGAGGTGCTCGAGGACATCATTGGTAAGGTGCTTGTCCACGACGTCGGCGGACGCCGCACGTCGGGGGTGATCGTCGAGGCCGAGGCGTACATCGGCGAATCCGATCCGGCCTGCCATGCCGCGCCGGGCCCGACCAGGCGCAACGCGCCGCTCTATGGGCCGCCGGGCCGCGCCTACGTCTACTTGAACTACGGCATGCACTATCTGGTGAATGCGGTCACGGAGCCCGAGGGATCGCCGGCCGCGATCCTGATTCGCGCGCTCGAGCCGCGCGAGGGCCTCGAGAGGATGCGTCGCCGGCGACGCGCGAAGCGGCCCACGCCGGCCGCGCTCGCCGATCCGCAGTCGCTGTGCCGCGGGCCGGGCAACCTGACGGCCGCCCTCGGCATCGACCTCCGGCACAACACGCGCGATCTCACGCGCGGATCGCTCGTGATCGAAGATCAGGGCATTGGGCCGGCCCGGCTGGCGTGGTCGCCGCGCATCGGGATTCGCGCGGGCACGCGCCGCCGGTGGCGGTGTTCCTGGGCCGCGCACCCGGCGGTATCGGGGTGAACTACATGCGCCGTCGCGGCGGCGGCATCTTGATCACGGGCACTTCGAACGTGCGCCGCGCGCCGTCGCGGATGACTTCGACGCGCGCGACCGAGTTGACCGGCGCGGCCGCGATCAGCCGCTCGAGTTCGCTACCGTCCTTCACGGGCTTACCGTTGAACGTGACGATGATGTCGCCGGGCCGCAGGCCGGACCTGTGGGCGGGCTCATTCCGCCACATGTCAATGACCACCACACCCGCCGTCGCCTTCAGTTGCGGATAGCGCCGCGCGAGCGCCTCGTCCATCGTCCGAAGCTCGGCCAGGCCGATTGAGCCCCGCACGATTTCGCGGTTCGTCTTCAACTGCTCCATGATGCTGCGCGCGAGGTTGGCGGGGACCGCGAAGCCCAGTCCCTGGTAGCCGCCGGTCTGGCTGTAGATCATCGTGTTGATGCCGATGAGCTCCCCGCGGCTGTTGACGAGCGCGCCGCCTGAATTGCCGGGATTGATTGCAGCATCGGTTTGAATGAAATTTTCGAA
>JANOGJ010000044.1:0-7886 GCA_031405995.1 Acidobacteriota bacterium | reverse complement strand
CGCCGACGATCACGATCGCCAGGTGTTCGAGGTCGATGTACTGCTTCGCCACCCGGACGACGTCGGCCTTGGTGATGGCGGCGATCTTCTTGCCGTAGTCCTGGTAGTAGGTGTCCGGCAGGCCCTGCGTCCAGAGCGACGTGATCGCGCCGCCAATCGCCCCGACCGATCCGAACTGGCCCGGCAGCCGCTGGACGAGCGAGTCCTTGGCCGTGGCCAGCTCTTCGTCCGTCACCGGCCGGCTTCCGACGATGCCCCGCAGCTCCTTCATGAACTCAACGAGCGCGGCATCCGACTTGGCCGAGACGATCTCGCCGCCGGCACGGAACGCGCCCGGGCCCTTGCCGAACGCGAAGCCGGACGACACGCCGTAGCTGTAGCCCTTGTCCTCGCGGATGTTCGCGTTCAGCCGCGACTGAAACATGCCGCCCAGGATCGTGTTCATCACCTGCAGCGCGTAGAAGTCGGCGGTGGTGCGCGGAGGGCCGGGGTTGCCCAGCACGAACGTGGACTGTGCGGCGCCGGGCTTGTCGATGAGGTAGATTGCGGCCGGTCTCGCCGCGGGCAGCGCCGGATACGTGAAGACCGGCTTCTCGCCGCCCTTCGGCCACGCGGCAAACGCCTTGTCGATCGCCGCCGTCGCCGCCGCCGGCGTCACGTCGCCCACGACCACGACCAGCGCGCGGCCGGCCTGGAAGTACGCCTTGTGAAACGCGACGATCTCGTCGCGCGTGATGGCCGTGTACGACTCCTCGGTCGGGTACTGTCCGTACGGATGCGCCGCGCCGAAAATGAGCCGTGGATATGCGCGTCCCGCGATGCCGGCCGTCTGCGCCTTGGTCTGCGCGAGGCCGACGAGCCGCTGGGCCCGCTGCCGTTCGAGCGCCTCGGCCGGAAACGTCGGGTTCACGAGAATGTCCGCGACGAGATCGAGCGTGGGCGCGAACTTGGCCGACGTCGACTGGAAGCCGATCGACCCCGTTTCGCCGCCCACGGAGACCGAGACAGCCGTCCCGAGCAGCTGCATTGCATTCGACAGCGCCTCGCCGTCGCGCGTCTTCGTGCCCTCGCTCATCATCGACGCCACGAGGCTGGCGAGCCCGCGGCGATCCGCCGGCTCGTACTGGCCCGCGCCGCCGGCGAACGTGAGGCTGAACGAGACGAGCGGCAGGTCGTGCTTCTCGGAGACCACGAGGTCCGCGCCGCTCGCGAGCGTCGTCCTTGTCCAGGTCGGCACCTGCAGCGGCGGCGTCTTGCCTGGCGCCGGGATTGTCGCGCGATCGAGCGTCTGCTGGGCCGAAACGGCCAGCGGCAGCAGCACCGCCAGCGCGCAGCCAATCGCGAGTGAGCGTCGGACGGTCATCGGCGCACCTCCGTCTGTTCGCCGCCGCCGACTTTCTTGCTCTCGCCCGGCTTCGAGGCCAGATCCACCTTGCCCATGGGAACGATGCTCAGGACGACCCGGCCGTTGGTGAGGTACCTGTTGGCGACGCGCTGGACGTCGGCAGGCGTCACCGCCAGCGACTTCTGATAGTCGGTCTTGAACTGGCCCGCGTCCTGGTGGAACCCGAAGCCGTCGGCGAGCGTGAACGACTTGCCGAGGTTGCTCTGGAGCCCGGCGAGGAACGCGGCCTCGAGCCCGGCCGTGGCGCGCTGGATTTCCTCGAGCGTCGGTCCTTCCTTCTTGAGCCGGTCGAGGATGGCGTCCGCGGCCGCCTCGAGCTCGGTCAGCGTCTTGCCGGGCCTCGGCGAGATCGTGAGGAGAAAGTCGCCGACGTCTTCATAGGTGTTCTGGCTCGTGCCGACGCTCGTCGCGAGCTGCTGGTCGTAGACGAGCGCCTTGGTGAGCCGCGTCGTCCTGGGCCCTGCCGTAATGGCGTCGAGCACCTGCAGCGCGAAGCGGTCGTCGCTTTTCTCACCGACTGTCGGCCACAGAATGTAGAGCCGTGGCTGGGGCACGCGATCTTCGTAGACGAGCCGCGTCTCCGTGGCGAGCGTCACGGGCGAGACCGACGGCCGCACAATCGCGGCGCCGCGCGGAAGGTCGCCGAAGTATTTGGTGACCCAGGTCTTGACCCGCGCCGCGTCGAAGTCGCCCACAATCGTCAGGATGGCGTTATTCGGCGCGTAATAGAGCTTGAAGAAGCTCTTCACGTCATCGCCCGACGCCGCCGAAAGGTCCGTCATGCTGCCGATGACGTCCCACGAGTACGGATGCGAGGCGGGGTAGGCGGCTTGCGACAGGATTTCGCCGGCGCGGCCGTAGGGCTGGTTGTCGACGCCCTGGCGGCGCTCGTTCTTGACGATGTCGCGCTGCTGGTTGAGCTTCTCGAGGTCGAGCTTCTCGAGGAGAAATCCCATGCGGTCGGCTTCCAGCCACAGCGCCGACTCAAGGTAGTTGGACGGCACCGTCTCGTAGTAGGTCGTCCGGTCGTTGGACGTCGTGCCGTTGTTCGAGCCGCCGATGCCCTCGGTGAGCTTGTCGTGCAGGCCGTAGGGCACGTTGCCCGAGCCGGTGAACATCACGTGTTCGAACAGATGCGCGAAGCCCGTGCGGCCAACGGTCTCGTTCTTCGAGCCGACGTGGTACCAAAGGTTCACGGCGACGGTGGGGGTGGCGCGATCGAGCGCGAGAATCACGGTCAGCCCGTTGGGCAGCGCGTACTTCTCGAAGGCGATCTTGATCGCGCTGGGGCCGGACGCCGCGGTGCCGGTTTGCCGCCGGGCGGCGACCGTGGCCGAGGTGCTGAAGGCGACGGCGACGAGCGCGATGACGGCGAGACGCTTGCTGGACGTGTACGACATTCGCCCATTGTAGCGATCTCGGAGTGCCCCGGTGACCGCCGTCCGAATTCGCTCAGAATGGTCTCGAGCACCGGCAGCATCAGCCCCGCGCGTTTGGCGCGAATCACGAAATCCCAGAGCGGCTCGAACTTCTTCCAGCCACCCGCGTACGCCGCATGGCGCAGGCCGGCGACGAGGTCCTGATGCGCCCAGGCTCCGCGTGCGATCGACTTCCACCGGTAGAACTCCCGGTAGGCCCAGTGGTACCCGTACTCGAGCTCGTCAGGCGACATCCGCGCCGGCCGGAAGACGGTGTGACGGGTGTCGTAGCGGTCCCAGTCGTGGCTGATCAGGCGGCCCTGGCTTGAGATGCGCTGGTAGAGGGCGGTGCCTGGGTACGGAGTGAGGATGTGAAATGTGGCCGTCTCGATGCCGTGTGTGATGGCCCATTCGACGGTGCGCGCGAACACCGAGCCGTCGTCGCCGTCCATGCCGAAGACGAAGCTGCCGTTGATCATCACGCCGACGTCGTGCAGGCGCCGAATCGCCGCGCCGTAGTCGCGCTTCATGTTCTGGTACTTGTGCTGTTCGGCGAGGTTGACGGGATTCAACGTCTCGAATCCGACGAACAGGCTGCGGAGTCCGGCCGCCACGGCCTTTTCGAGCAGGTCGGGCGCGAGCACGGCATTCACGGTTCCGGCCGCTTGCCAGAGCCGGCCCATGCCGCGCATGCCGTCGAAGAGGGCCGTGGCGAAGCGGCGACCGCCGAAGAGGTGATCGTCGAGAAAGTAAAGGTGCCGGCCGGGCAGGCGCTCGATTTCAGCCAGCGCCGCGTCGACCGTCTGGGTGTAGAACGAGCGGCCGCCCTCGAAGAAGGCCTCCTTGTAGCAGAAGTCGCAGACGTGCGGGCAGCCGCGTGAGACGACGATGGAGTTGGGGACGAGGTAGAGGTGCCGCTTGATCACGTCGCGCCGGATCGGCGGAAGGCCCGCCAGCGTCCGGACCTCCGAGCGGTACATGCGCTCGGGGCGGCCGTGCGCGAAGTCCGCAAGAAAACGCGGCCATGTGTCTTCGCCCGGGCCGATGAAGATCGTGTCCGCGTGCGGCGCCGCCTCCTCCGGTAGCGACGTCACGTGCAGTCCGCCGAGCGCGACGTGCGCCCCTCGGCTGCGGTAATGATCCGCGAGGCGATAGGCGCGGAATGCTGAGGTGATGTAGACCTGAATGACGACGAGGTCGGGCGTGTCAGTCAGGTCGAGCGCCTCGACGTGCTCGTCCTGGATCTCCACGTCGACGTCGTCGTCGAGGTAGCCCGCGAGCGTGGCAAGGCCGAGCGGCGGGAACAGCGAATATTTGATCGGGCGCCAGAACGGGCTCTTCGCCTCGGTCAGGGCGGGCAAGATCATCTTGACCTTCATGGCCCGGCCTATCCGAGGATGACTGCCGAGACCTCACGATCGCGCGGGCCGTCGAGCTCCACCAGGAACACACGTTGCCAACGTCCGAGCCGCAGCCGGCCGTTCACGACGTTCAGGCATGCCGAAGGGGCCAGCAACAGTGCGCGACAGTGGGCGTGGCCGTTGACGCGCTCCTCGGCCGTCACGTTCACGGTGCGGACGCTCGGGTCGTCGTGCCGGTACCGGCCATCGTCCGGGGCCGCGCGCTCGAGGAGGGCCTGGAAGTCGGCCAGCAGCAGCGGCTCGTGCTCGTTCACCACGATCGCGGTGGTGGTGTGGTGGGTCTGGACGTTGAGGATGCCGACCCGCACGCCGGAATCGGCCACCAGCCGCTCGAGCCGGTCGGTCAGATCGATGAATTCACAGGGTTGCCCCGTGGTGAGCCGAAAGCCGGTGTGGCGGCAGACCGGGGCGGCCGTGAGCGTTGCCATCGATGTCCTCCACTCGGAAGCATCGGCTTTTCGGGCGCGGGAAAGCTTCAGCGTTAGGTGAGGGTTGGGTGAGATGTGCCTGAGGCGCCAGTGCGAGGCCCGCCTCAGCGGGCGATCACGCTCTGCGGGCTCCGGGTCCCAGGGCGTCTGCGAGCGCAGGCAGTCCGATGAAACGCACTGGGCAGTCGCCGAACGTCCTGGAGTACGGCTCTCGAATGTCCGACGCGATGACCAGGTTGCGCCCTTTGGCATACCGCCGGCGAAACGCCTGGATGCCGGCCGGGTCGAACTGGCTGGCGGTCCATTTGCATTCCAGCGCGGTCGGCGCCTTCCCTGGCGCCGCCAGCACGAAGTCGACTTCATTACCGTGCTTCGTCCGCCAATAGTGGATTCTCGATCGATCCACATGCACGCACAGTTCGTTGAGCACGAGGTGTTCCCAGAGGATGCCCAGTTCCGGGCCGCGCGGACGGTCCCACTCGCGAAAGTGGGCCACGAATCCGGTGTCGAAGCCGTACACGCGCGGGGCTGACACAATCTCGGCCGCGCCGGCGGCGGCGTAGGGCCTGACGACGTGCATGACGAACGTGGCATCGAGTACGGCCAGGTAGTTCATGACAGTCTGGCGGCTCGCGTCGATCGGCCGGGCCAGGGCGGTGGCTTCAAAGATGCCGCCGCTTTGCGCGAGCAGCAACTCGAACAGTCGCTGGAACGCATGGCGGCGCTCGAGCCGGAACAACTCCAGGACATCCTTGGCCCAGTAGGCGTCCATCCATTCCTGGAACTCACGCTCGGGCGGCGTCGCGGCCAGAAAGAATGGAGGGAGACCGCCGCGCACGAGCCGATGCGCGAGGTTCGTGTCTCCGAACGCCTCGAGGTCGGCCCACGCCATCGGCGTGAGCCACACCTCTTCCTTCCGGCCGGCGAGTGTGTCGCGGAAGCGGGCCGAGGCGCCGAGGGTCGAAGACCCGGTCGCGACGATCCGCGTGCGCGGGAAGTGGTCGGCGGCGATCTTGAGGATCTCGGCAGGGTTGGCGAGTCGATGGATCTCGTCGAGCACGATCCTGGCGCCTGCGTGATCCTCGAGAAACGCCTCCGGGTCGTCCAACCTTCGGCGCGTGCGCGGCAGTTCGCAGTCGAGGTAGACGACGTCGGGCAGCGACCGGCAGAGCACGCTCTTGCCCACGCGCCGGACGCCGGTCAGCCAGACGATGGGCCGGCGCCTCCAGGCCGCGGTGATCCGCTGCTGCCAGAAGCGGCGTTCAAACATGCCGTTAGTATGTCATTTGGTTCAACCAAACGCAATCATAGCGACGGTCTGCGGGATGCCGGGCTGGTGGGGCCATCGCCAGCCGTGCGGATCGCGTTGAAGCGGGGTTCGGGTTCGGGCGCCGAACGCTCCAGCGATCTCTGAGCGTTGGGTGAGATGTTCGTGAGAATCGCCCGCGGGGCGCGGTTAGAGCCCTCGTAGCACCGCCATGGGATCCATCCGTGACGCGCGGCGCGCCGGGATGTACGACGCGGTCAGGATGACGGCCATCGTCAATACGGGAATGACGACAAAGGTCACCGCGTCAAACGGCGGCACGGCCCCGACGACGTTGGAGGTCAGGCGTGTGGCGATCAGGCCGACGAACAGGCCCGGCACAGCTCCCGCGAGCGTCACCATCGTCGCCTCACGCAGCATCAGGATCAGAATGGCGCGCCGATCGGCGCCGAGCGTCGTTCGGATCCCGATTTCCTGGAGGCGCTGCGCGATCGAATGCGAGATGACGCCGTAGATGCCGATGCTTGACAGGATCAGGCCCACGAGGCCGCACGCGATCAGAATGGCCACCGCCGCGCGGCGAGGATACAGAATCTCGTCGACAACCTGGGCCATCGACCGGACCTCCAGGACTTCCGCAAAGGCGTCCGCGCCCTCGACCGCTGTCTTGAGCCGCTGGACCAGGTGGACCTGATCGCCTCGGTCCGCCGCGACGACGATGAACGAGTAGTGGTCCCACCTCTGGGCCAGATTCGTGTACAGCATCGGGCGCGCACCGATGTCCTGTTGAACCGGAGTCGTCTCGCTCACGACGCCCACGACCTCAAGCCACCAGGGGGCTGCTGTCTGACCAGGGGCGTGCCAGGCCAGCAACTGGCCCAGCGCACTCCCTGCCGGCCAGAGCCGTTGGGCGAGCGCGTCGCTGATGACCGCGACGTGGGTGGAGGTCATCGCATCGCGCGCGTCGAAGTCCCGCCCGCGCAAGAGCGTGATCCCCATTGTCTTGAAGTAACCAGGGGAGACTTGCATCGCATCGGCGCGGGCCGTGTCGGTGCCTCCTGCCAGCAACCCGGCCTGGCTGATGAACCTGCCAGGCATTGTCCAACTGCGGGGAGGCAGCGTCGTGGCGATGGCGATGCCGCCGTCAACGGGGACGGTCGAGATGCCGTCGTACAGCGCTCGATAGAATGCGCGGTCCCGTTCGCTGAATCGCTCGCGCGCCGCCTTGCTGCGGTCGGCGGAGTAGCGCCAGTTATCCCAATGATCGACCCGCATCGTCACGACGTTCTCCACGCGGTACCCCACGTCGGCGGTCTCGATGCGAGACAGGCTCCGCACATGCACACCCGCGACGATGAGCAGGACCATCGAGAGCGCAATCTGCGGAATGAGAATCGCGTGTCGCAGCCGACGCTTCACACGCCGGCCGCCGCCGGCGCCGCCCGCGAGCGTGACGACGACGTTGACGCTCCGCGCCTGCATGGCCGGCGCAAGTCCGACGAGCACGCCGGCGCCGATGCACACGGCCAGCGTGAACAGCGCGACGCGGCCATCGAAGGCCACGTTAACCATGAACTGGCTGGGCGCGAACGCCTGGTAGGCATCGACGATCAGGCGGGCGAGCACCAGACCGAACGCCCCTCCAGCGATGGCGACCACGACACTTTCAATCAGGAGCTGTCGAACCAATCGCGCGGTTCCCGCGCCGAGGGCCTGACGCACCGCCACTTCCCGGGCCCGTGTCACGCTTCGCGCGGCCAACACGCCGGCGATGTTCGTGGCGGAAATGAGCAGGACGATAGCGACTACCACCCCGATCGCCGACAGTACGCGCGGCTCGATCAGCCACTGGTCCGGAAAGAAGGGGTTGCTGATCCGCGTGGCAGGGACGACGACCTGCGCCGACGTCCTTCTGTACTGGACCGGGACCTCGCGGAGCCACTCGGC
>JANOGJ010000038.1:0-2626 GCA_031405995.1 Acidobacteriota bacterium | reverse complement strand
GCTTCCGCGCGCAGCCGGCGAGTCAGGGCGATTTCGATCCCGGTCGCCGCCTGCCAGCCGACGCCGCCGAATTCGTACTGCTCCCGCTCCACGCCAAACACGGTGGTCTCGGCGTGTGGCAGCGTGGGGCCGATGCCGCCTCGCGCGACGAGCGTCGCCCGACCGCCGCCGATCGGCTGTCGCGCCACCGCGTTCACGAGCAGGAAGTTCAGGCCGTGCGACATCGCATACCGCGTGACCACCGCGTCCATCGAATCGGCGTAGACCTTGATATGAATGAATTCCACTTCCACGCCGAACCGGCGCGTCGCGCCGAGCCGCCGGCCGATGCGGATGCCGTAGTACTGCGGTGACGCGAACGGCTTGGCCGAGAACGCGACGGCGTCGTACGTCAAGGCGAGCGCCTCGCCCGGGAGGTCGATCCGCACCGTCGCCGGATGCGTGTAGTTGGCGCCGAGGTACGCGCCCGCGTACCACTGTGCGCGCGCGGTGGCGGGCCCGCCGAGAAGCAGCGCGGCGGCGAGCAGTGCAATTGCGATCAGGCGGCGTGGCATGGCGTTATCGATTGTCGACCAGCGTTCGCGCCTGCGCCACGGCCGCGTTCGCCCGCGCGAGCGCCTCTTTCACCGACGCCTCGAGCGCCGGCGTCGGCCGCGCGTCGGCCTCCTGCAGCGACTCGAACAGCCCCTGGAGCGGTGCGAACGCGTCGCCGACCGCCCGGGCGATGCCTTGCAGCCGCGTGGCGGCCTCGCCGGACGCGGCCGTGACGCGGCCCGCGACCTCGCCGAGCGCCGCGGCCAGCTGCCGCATCGCCGTATCCACCGCTTTCGACAGCGTGAACTGGAGCGTGAGGTCCGCCCCTGGTGTCCGCACGCGCGGGTCCATGCGCACGATCACGGGCTGGCGGAGCGATCGGCCCGCCACGGTCAGACGCACCTGGTACGTCCCGGGCAGCACGAAGAGGCCTCGCGGCGTCGTGGGTGTGTTCGCGGCGACGGCGGCGATGGGATACGACACGCGGTCCGACGGAGGCGGGGCGTGCCGCAGGTCCCACACGAAGCGGTGCAGACCCGGCGTCGCGACCAGTTTCGCCGAGGGGCGAATCCAGTAGTCCGGGATGTTGCGTCCTTCCACCGGCGGCGCTTCCGGGTCCGCGCTCGAGTACGTCCGAATCGTCTCGTTCGTGCCCGGATCCACGTTCTCGAGCGTGACGGCCCCGGTGGTACCCGGCCCGACGAGATAGGTGACGACAACGCCGTCGGGCGGATTGGGCGCGGTGGGCTCGTCGGGCGGCAGCGGCGTGTCGGTGTTCTTGTTCCAGCGGAAGCGCCAGGCGTTCGCGGGCCGGAAGAGGTAGGCCGGCGCCTTCGCGATGTCCGGCGTAATCTGGCGGAGCGGGGAGATGTCGTCGAGGATCCAGAAGCCGCGGCCGTGCGTGCCGGCGACGAGGTCCGCGTCCTTGATCACCAGGTCTCGAATCGACGTCGCCGGCATGTTCAGGCGCAGCGACTGCCACGAGTCGCCGTCGTCGAACGACACGGACACCGCGCGCTCGCTCGCGGCGAAGAGCAAGCCGCGGCGCTGCGGGTCCTCCCGCACGGCGTTGATGGACGCTTCGTCAGGCAGGCCGCGCGTGATCGTGGTCCATGTCGCGCCGCCGTCCTTGGTGCGGTAGATGTGCGGCCGCAGGTCGTCGAGCCGTAGCGCGTTCACCGCCGCGTACGCGGTATTCGCGTCGAAGTGCGACGACTCGATGAGCGAGACCTTCGCCCACGGCAGAAGCGGCTTCGGCGAGACGTTCGTCCACGCCGTCCCGCCGTTGCGCGTCACGTGGATCAAGCCGTCGTCCGTCCCGGCCCAGATGACGTTGGGGTCAATGGGGGATGGCGCCACGGTGTAGATGACGCCGCGGCGCGTCGGGCGGGCGCCGGGCGTCGCCCGATAGGCGCCGACCGACGCGGGCACCTCCCAGGTCTCGCGGGACAGGTCCGGGCTGATTTCGGTCCAGGTCTGGCCGCCCGTCGACGTCTTCCAGAGCGTGTTGGCGGCGAAGAACAGGGTCCGCGGCTCGATCGGCGAGAAGAGCACCGGCGCGGTGCGGAGCGCGCGGTAGCCAGGACCGCGCGGCGGCGAGATCGTCTGCCGCTGCCCGGTGCGCCGGTCGAACCGCGTGATCTTCCCGCCGTAGACGATGTCCGGATCGGTCGGATCGGACGCGACGTAGCCGTATTCCTCGACGCCGACCGGCGTCCACTCGCGCATCGTGATCTGGCCCCAGTCGCCGCGGCTGGCGACGCACGCCGATCCGCTCTCCTGCTGGCCTCCGCACACGCGATAGGGAAACGCGTTGTCCGTGTTCACATGGTAGAACTGCGCGGTCGGCTGGTTGTACCAGGAGCTCCACGTCTCGCCGCTGTTCAGCGTCACGATCGCGCCCTGGTCGGCGGTCAGGATCATGATGTCCGGCCGCTCCGGGTTGATCCAGATCTTCTGGTAATCGTCGCCGCCGGGCGCGCCCCGAAACGCGGTGAACGTCTTCCCGCCGTCGTGCGATCGCCACGCGACGATGGTCGGCACGTAGACGATGTCGGCGTTGGCCGGATGGACGCGCACGTCGGCGGCGTCG
>JANOGJ010000009.1:0-2219 GCA_031405995.1 Acidobacteriota bacterium | reverse complement strand
AAGGTGGCGGGTTTCTGTTGGGAGCCATCGGACCTGGGCCCAGCAGCTTATACACTGCCGCTGGTCGACGCGCGGCCAAGCTCGCGGAGACCACCGCTGACGTTGTCAAGGAGAGTCGACGTTCGGGAGACGACCTCGTCGCGGCCGCGCGCTTGGAGTACCCAAAGAAGGCTGGGAAATTCGAGGAACATCACCTGACGCCTAAGTACCTGGGCGGCGACCCGAAAGGGCCCACCGTAAGGATTGACGCGGCGTACCATCAGAAGATCACCAATGCTTTCCGTGATCTGCACGCCTATGGCCAAGCCAAGCCATCGCCGACGCAACTTCGAAAGATTCTGAAGACAGTGAACGATCTCTTCCCCCTTGCTCCGAGTCATGGAGGACGATAGGTTGGAGAGCGAGAATGCGGGAGACGGTTGAGTTTCGCGTGCCAGAAGATGACGCAGTTCGTTACCTTCCGGGCGGCGCGGGAGTCAAGCGTGGGATCGCTCGCCGGCTGATCCTTGCGGTCGACGACCCCCTCTTCCATGAAATAGGACAGATTGACCGTCAACTGCGCGTCGCGGGAGGAGGGCTTGTCACGGGGTGGATGGCGATCCGCCACTACTCTCGGCGTGAATTCGAGGAAGCCGAGAGGTTCCACGTGTGGCCGAGGAAGACGTTCGAGCCTGCTGGAGAAGAATGCGGAACAGCGTACGATGACTCGAAGGCCTGCCCGTCATGCGGCGGAGGGGCGCCCCAGGAAACCCCGCTTCTGCTGGACGCTCGGCGCCTTCCCCGATCACTAGACTTTGCGCAAACCATTGCGGGCGAGCTTGTTGTCTCGCGGCGAGCGGCCGAAGTGTTCCGACGAAATGGGCTGAGCGGCGGGACATTTGATCCGGTTCGACTCTCGAATAAGGCTGGCCTTGCCTCCACGGAGTATTTCCAGCTCTCTGTCGCTGGGTCCGCGGCCGAATTCGATGCTGCGACGCGCTTCGGCGAGGATCCTTTCGACACGACGCGCTATGGCCGATGTCCGCGCGGTGACCTGGCCGGCCTCAACCTGCTCTCCGAAGTCTTCGTGAAGCGAGCCGGCGCACCGATGCTTGATGTTGCTGCAACGAGGCAAATGGTAGGGGTTCGGCGCGGACTGCTCCGGCCCCGTCCAGTTCTCTTGTTGTCGCCCCGAGCATGGCGGGCGATCGGAGAAGCGAACCTCAAGGGCCTTAACGTCGAGGTCGCCCATTTACGGTAGTTGGAGGCACCCTGTCGCGACCGCGTGGACGCTCGCATGCAACTCACGTCGCAAGTCCTACCGTTCTGGCTCGGCGCCCCTGATCTGGCAGGCCACCAACACGGCCGTGGCGCAGGGCCAACGGGTGGCGGCGGTCTTCGAGCTGGGGAACACGAGCGCCGTTCTCACGTCCACCAATGGGTGATAGGGCCGAATGCGAGCATGGTGCCCCACACGAGGAACGTGAGAACGGCCCGAGCGCCACGCGGCAGCGGGTGACGGTGCAGTTGCAGGACGCCAACCCGGACGCGCCCTACCTGACGGTCTGCACGTTCTGGCTCGCGCCGTCGACGCCGAAGGCGTTCTATGCGATGACGACGTATGCGAGCCAGACGTGGGCGAATGCGACGGTCGTCGTGCTGCCGGCGACGGTGGGGGCGGCGGGGACGCACGCGTGGTTGCAGCTCGACACCGTCAGTCTCGCGAAGATCACGGACCCGATTCTCGGGACGGAGTGCTTCGAGCCGGGGTCGTTCACGCTGGACCCCGGCGGCGACCTGCAGCCGCGTCCGGCGCCCGAGGCGGCGCTGTCGCGTCCCGAGGCGCCCGTGCCCGCGGCCCCTCCACCGGCGGCGGCGGCATCGTCGGCCGAGAGTGAGCCGCGCCCGACGCCTGGGCCGTCGCTTGCCGTCGCGCTGACGGTGTCCCTGCCGGGCACGGGCTCGGGGCTGGTGACGTCGAGTCCGGCCGGGTTGAGCTGCGGCGGGACGGCGATCAGTTGCACGGGGTGGTTCGCGGAGCACGCGACGGTGACGCTCACGGCGACGCCGGAAGCGGGCAGCACGTTCACCGGCTGGACGGGCGCGTGCACCGGCGCCGGGACGTGCGAAGTCTCGGCGGTCGGGACGCCCGACGTCACGGCGACCTTCATCGGGCCGGTGACGATCACCTACTACCACCTCGACGTGATCGGCTCGGTGCGCGCCATCACCGACGCGCT
>JANOGJ010000192.1:0-1851 GCA_031405995.1 Acidobacteriota bacterium | reverse complement strand
GTTCGCCTCACGGACGGCGGCGCCGACCAGGTGCGGCATCGCTACGTCCGAGTGGATCCGGACGCCGAGTTCATCGATTTGCAGAAGCCGCAGTTCGTCAGCCTGTTCGGCCTCTGGTCGAAGAAGTCCGGCTACGGACTGATCAAGCCGGCCGCGGGTGGCGCGCGCTCAACGGTGGACCGCCTGCTCTGGCTGGACAAGAGCGTCAGCGGCCTGGCGAAAGCCAAGGACGCGGACGTCTTCGACTACACCACGCAGGGTCACGACGACTCGCCTGACCTCTTCGTGGGCAGCGCGGCGCTCGCGAGCGCCAGGCAGACCACGAGCACGAACGCGTTCCAGCAGACATTCGCGTGGAGCCGAAGCGAGATCGTCGAGTACAAGACGGACAAGGGGATGCGGCTGCAAGGGGCCCTTTACTACCCCGCCGGCTACGACCCGGGTAGGAAATACCCGATGATCGTCTACCTGTACGAACGGCTCTCGGACGGCGTCCACCGCTACGTGGCGCCCTCGGATCGCGACTATTACAACACCACGGTCTTCACGAGCCAGGGCTACTTCGTGCTCCAACCCGACATCATCTTTCGGCCGCGCGAGCCCGGCCTGTCGGTCGTCGAGTGCGTGACGCCGGCCGTCAAGCGCGTCGCCGCGATGGGCGTGATCGATCCGGCGCGCGTCGGTGTCGTCGGCCATTCCTGGGGCGGCTTCGACACGTCGTTTCTCGCGACGCACACGACGGGCGTCTTCGCGGCCGCCGTCGCCGGCGCGGCGATCACCAACCTCGTGAGCAACTACGGCAATCATCACTGGAGCTCCGGCATTGCCGAGACCGACCACATCGAGACCGGACAGCAGCGCATGGAAGTGCCGCTCTGGGAGGACTTTCCGGCCTACGTGCGCAATTCGGCCGTCTACAACGTCCAGAACATGACGACGCCGCTGATGTTAATGACGGGCGATTCGGACGGCACGGTCTTCTGGCATCAGGCGGTCGAGCTCTACAACATCGCCAGGCGAGCGAAGAAGAACGTCGTCATGCTCGTCTACAACAGCGAGGACCACGGCCTGCGACAGAAGAAGAACCAGGTGGACTACCAGCGGCGCATCCTCGAGTGGTTTGGGCACTACCTCAAGGGGGAGGAAGCGACGGCCTGGATCGCCAGCGGACAGAGCTTTCTCGATCGCGACGCCGAGGTGAAGAAGCAGGCGATTCGGCGCGCGCCCTGATCGCGCACAGTTTTGTGCTTGCAGATTTGAAACTCCGGTTCTGTTTCCGCTCCATCAGATTCGTGGGGGCGCTCGCGGCCGGACGAGCGCCCCACGCAGAGAGCCCTCGGTAAACACGGGCTGATTTCGATCCCACAATTTCGGTCTGAGTCTTGCACTAGTGAGCCAGGCTCCTGGTGCCGCACGCTGCCTTCCAGGACGAAGGAGACTCAGAATGACTTCCCGTACTCGTGGCCGGCTGATGATCTGCCTCATCCTCGGTCTGATTACCCTCCCCGTGGAAGCCTTGCTGTTGCCTGTGGCCGTCACCCCGGACGCCGCCGTCGCTGCGGTGGAATACGCGGCGACGCTTTCGCCCGAGGAGCTCAATGCGGCCGCGGCGGAGATTAGCGCGTACCCGGCGGCGTATCGCCGCGCGATCATGCGTGAGCTCACGCCCGATCGCCGCGCCGACGTCTTTCGCGCGCAGTTTCAGAACTACCTCGACACGCATCCCGATCTGACGTCCGGCCAGGTCGCCGTCGTCCGTGAGGCGATGGCACTGACGTCAGCGGCGGCGTTCGCGCCGTCGATCAGCGCCGACCTTCGCGATCGGATTGGGCAGGTCTTCAACCAGGCGAT
>JANOGJ010000839.1:0-12392 GCA_031405995.1 Acidobacteriota bacterium | reverse complement strand
CAACTTGAACCACAGCCGGTACGGCTCGAGGCCCGGCTGGAACCAGGGATAAATGATCGGCGTCGCGAAGAACCAGAACGTGAGCACGTGCGAGAGGATGTCCCGGATGTCTCGGAAATGCGCGGTCAGGGCGGACAGGAGCAGCGCCAGGCCCGCCGTGAAGATCAATTGAATGAGGACGACCACCGGGAACCAGACGAGGTCCAGGACGTCCGGCGCGTGCTCGAAGTAGAGCAGGAACGCGACCAGGATCGGCAGCCCGAAAAAGAAGTGGACCATGTTCGCGAGCACGCTGACGATCGGCAGGATCTCGGCCGGAAACAAGACCTTCTTGATCAGATTGCCGCCGGAGATCAGCGAACCCGACGCCTCGCTGAGCGACGCCGAGAACCACGTCCACGGCAGGAGGCCGCAAAACATGAAGACGCCGTACGGCTTGATCAGATCCGACCGGTTCGGCAGAAAGACCGTGAAGACGACCGAGTAGATCGTGAGCAGCGCCAGCGGGTTGATGAACGACCAGAAGAACCCGAGCACCGATCCCCGGTAGCGCGCCTTGAGTTCGCGGACGACGAGGCTGTGAATCAGGCCTCGATAGCGGGGCAGCCTGGCGAGGTTACGCCACATCGACCTGCAACAGCGCGACGGTGATGTTGTCCGGGCCACCGGCGGCGTTGGCGGCGTCGATGAGCGCCTGGCAGGTGGCCTCGAGCGGATCGCCGGCGCCGAGGATGCCCTCGAGGTGGTCCGGCGTCACGACGCCCGACAGGCCGTCGGAACAGAGCATCAGGCGGTCGCCGGCCTTGACGTCGATCTCCGACACCTCGGAGTCTGGATCGTCGCCGCCCGAAATCGCGCGGGTGACGACGTTGCGCCACGGATGGCGGCGCGCGTCGCTTTCGGTGAGCACGCCCGCGCGGATCTGCTCGCCGACCCACGAGTGGTCATCGGTCAACTGGCTGAGCTTGCCGCCCCTGAAGAGGTAGACGCGGCTGTCGCCGACGTGCGCGACGACGGGCCGGCCTCGTGCCGCGAGCACGGCCGCGGCGGTGGTCGCCATGCCGCGCAGGGCGTCGTCGGCCTCGATCGCCGCGCCGAGGCGCCGGTTCGCCAGCCGGAACGCGGCCTTCAGCCGGTTGCCGTCGAGACTCAAGCCGAGGTCGTACGGGAACGGCCAGGTGGTGTTGGCGTCGGCGTCGCGCGTATCCCGCAGGAATGTTTCCACGACGTCGACGGCCAGGCGCGCGGCGACTTCGCCCGCGGCGTGGCCGCCCATCCCGTCGGCGACCATGTAGAGCCCGAGTTCCGGGCGGGTGCAGTACGCGTCTTCGTTGCCTTCCCGGCGCAGGCCTGGATGGGACAAGACCGCCGAGGACAGCGTGACCATGGGCGTCACTTACGGGGCCGGTACTGCCGTGATGCCGCCTGCAGCCGCGCGATCGCGCGGATGAGCGCGATGCGCGCCCGCTCGGCGTCGAAGTCGGCGACCGGCCGCGCGAGTGTCTCCTCGGCGCGGCGCTTCGCCGCCTCCGCGCGCGCGACGTCGATGTCCTCGGCCTTCTCGGCCACCTGCGCGAGAATCGACACGCGGTCGCCGAGGACCTCGACGAACCCGCCCTCGACGAAGGCGTGCGTCCGCTCGCTGCCCTTGCGGTACCACATCTCGCCGATCTGGAGCGTCGAGAGCAGCGGCGCGTGTCCTGGCAGAATGCCGGCGTAGCCGTCCGCGAGCGGCAGCTCGACTTCGTCCACCTCGTCGTGCGCGATGGCGCGCTCGGGCGTGACGAACACGAGCTGAAGGTGCTTCGGAGCCGCCATCACGCCTTCGAGCGTTCCACGACCTCGTCGATCGTGCCGGCGAGGTAGAACGCCTGTTCCGGAATCTCGTCGTGCTTCCCGTCGACGATTTCCTTGAAGCCGCGCACCGTCTCCGAAACCGGCACGTACTGGCCCTTGTAGCCCGTGAACTGCTCGGCGACGAAGAAGGGCTGCGACAGGAACTTCTGGATCTTGCGCGCGCGCGAGACCGTGAGCTTGTCGTCCTCGGACAGCTCGTCGATGCCCAGGATCGCGATGATGTCCTGCAGGTCCTTGTAGCGCTGGAGGATCTGCTTCACCTGACGCGCGACATTGTAGTGCTCCTGGCCGATGACGCGCGGGTCGAGAATGCGCGACGTGGACGCGAGCGGATCGACGGCCGGGTAAATGCCCAGCTCGGCAATCGCGCGCGAGAGGTTCGTCGTCGCGTCCAGGTGCGCGAACGTCGTCGCGGGCGCCGGGTCGGTGTAGTCGTCGGCGGGCACGTAGATCGCCTGGACCGACGTGATCGAGCCCTTGCGCGTCGAGGTAATCCGTTCCTGCAGCTCGCCCATCTCGGTGAGCAGCGTCGGCTGGTAGCCCACGGCCGACGGCATGCGGCCGAGCAGCGCCGAGACTTCCGAGCCGGCCTGTGTGAACCGGAAGATGTTGTCGATGAAGAGCAGCACGTCCTTGCCTTCGCCGTCGCGGAAGTACTCCGCGACCGTCAGCGCCGACAACGCGACGCGCAGCCGGGCGCCGGGCGGTTCCGTCATCTGCCCGTAGACCAGCGCGGCGCGCGACTTCGACCAGTCGTTCGGATCGATGACACCGCCCTCCTGGAACTCGATCCACAAGTCGTTGCCCTCGCGCGTGCGTTCCCCGACGCCGCCGAACACGGAGACGCCGCCGTGTTTCATGGCGATGTTGTGGATGAGCTCCATGATGATGACGGTCTTGCCGACGCCGGCGCCGCCGAAGAGCCCGATCTTGCCGCCCTGGAGGTACGGCTCGAGCAGATCGATGACCTTGACGCCGGTCTCGAACATCTTGAGCTCGGTCGACTGCTCCACGAGCGTCGGCGCCGGACGGTGAATCGGCCAGCGCTCCTTCGTCGTCACGGGCCGGTCCGGAAAATCCACCGGCTCGCCCAGCACGTTCAGGACGCGCCCGAGCGTCTCGGGGCCGACGGGCATCGAGATCGGCCCGCCCGTATCCTCGGCGGTCATGCCGCGCTGCAAGCCGTCGGTCGGCTTCATCGCGACCGTGCGCACGCGGTTCTCGCCCAGGTGCTGCTCGACTTCAACAATGATGTCGATGTCGTTGGTACCGGCTTTGCCGGTGATGCGCACGGCGTTGTAGATCTCCGGCAGCTGCCCGCCCGCGAACTCGATGTCCACGACGGGGCCAATGATCTGCACGACCTTGCCGACTCTCGTAGCTGTCGCTACTGCTGACATGTCCCTCTCCGTACCTGGCGTACCCGGCGTACCTGGCGCATCCGGTTAGAGCGCCTGCGCGCCCGAAACGACTTCGATGATCTCCCGCGTGATCGCCGCCTGGCGAACCTTGTTCATCGTGAGCGTCAAGCTGTCGATCATGTCCTTCGAGTTGCGCGTCGCGGCGTCCATCGCCGTCATCTGCGCGGCAAAGAACGCGGCCGTGGACTCGAGGAGCGCGGCGAGCACCTGGGCCTCGACGAGCCGGCCGAGCAGCACGTCGAAGATCTCCTGCGGCGACGGCTCGTAAATGTAGTCGGTGGACGACTCGGCGGCCGCGGCCTCGGCGAGCGAGATCGGCGCGAGCGGCAGCAGCTGCTCGACGACCACGCGCTGCTGCATGACCGACTTGAACTCGTTGTAGATGAGGTGGACGCTGTCCACCTTGCCGCCGATGAAATCCGCCACGGCCGGCGAGGCCACCGCCTCGGCTTCCGCGAACCGGACGACCTTCGGCAGGTTGACGTACTCGAAGCGCACCGGCACCCCGCGGCGGCTGAGCAGATCGCGGCCCTTGCGCCCGACCAAGCCGAGCGAGATCGGCCGTCCCGGGTTCTCGCGCAGGAACCCGCCCGTGGCCTTGATGATGTTCGTGTTGAAGCTGCCGCAGAGACCCCGGTCCGACGTGATGACGATGACCAGCGTCGCGCCCTTGTCCGCGCCCGGCCGGCGGATGAGCAACGGGTGTTGGGTCTGATCGACCCTCGACGCAATGCTCGCCAGCACCCGCCGCGCCTCGCGGGCGTACGGACGCGCCGCCACGATCCGTTCGTGCGCGCGGCGCAGCTTCGACGCGGCGACCATCTTCATCGCCTTCGTAATCTGCTGCGTCGACTTCACGGCGCGGATGCGCCGGCGCATGTCAATGAGTGACGGCATGGTTACGCGGCGGCCGCGGTCGCGGCGAACTGTTTCCCGAAGTCGTCCAGCGCCGCATTCAGGTTCTTCTTCACGTCGTCATCGAGGATCTTCTTCTCCGCGATGGCCGCGAGCACGCCCGGATGGCTGGTGTCGAGGAAGCGGAACAGGTCGTCCTCGTACTGGCGCAGCCGTTCGACGGCCACGCTGTCGAGGTAGCCGTTCGTCGCCGCGTAGATGATCGCCACCTGCTTCTCGACGGGCAGCGGCTGGTACTGCGGCTGCTTCAGAATCTCGGTCAGCCGCTTGCCGCGATTGAGCTGCTTCTGCGTCGCCGGGTCGAGGTCGCTGCCGAACTGCGCGAACGCCGCCAGCTCGCGATACTGCGCCAGGTCGAGCCGCAGGGTGCCCGCCACCTGCCGCATCGCCTTGATCTGCGCCGACCCGCCGACGCGCGAGACCGAGTTGCCCACGTTGATGGCCGGGCGGATGCCCTGGTTGAACAGGTCGGACTCGAGAAAGATCTGGCCGTCCGTGATCGAGATGACGTTCGTCGGGATGTAGGCCGACAGGTCGCCCGCCTGCGTCTCGATGATCGGCAGCGCGGTGAGCGAGCCGCCGCCCAGCTCCTTCTTGAGCTTCGCCGCGCGCTCGAGCAGCCGCGAATGCAGATAGAAGACGTCGCCCGGATACGCCTCGCGGCCGGGCGGCCGCCGCAGCAGGAGCGAGATCTCGCGGTACGCCTGCGCGTGCTTCGACAAGTCGTCGTAGACGAGCAGCGCGTGGCGGTTCGAGTCGCGGAAGAACTCGCCGATCGTGCACGCCGAGTACGGCGAGATGTAGAGCAGCGGCGCCGGATCCGACGCGCCGGCCGAGACGACGATCGAGTACTCCATCGCGCCGGCTTCTTCGAGCGTCTTCACCACCTGCGCGACCGTCGACTGCTTCTGGCCAATGGCGTTGTAGATGCAGATGACGCCCAGGCCCCTCTGATTGATGATCGCGTCGACCGCGACCGCGGTCTTGCCTGTCTGGCGGTCGCCGATGATGAGCTCGCGCTGGCCGCGGCCAATCGGCACCATCCCGTCGATCGCCTTGATCCCGGTCTGGAGCGGCTCCTTGACCGGCGATCGGTCGACGACGCCGGGCGCGATGCGCTCGATCGGGTGGAACACCTTGCTGGCAATCGGGCCCTTGCCGTCGATCGGCTGGCCGAGCGCGTTCACGACGCGGCCGATCAGCTCGTCGCCCACCGGCACCGAGATGATGCGGCCCGTGCGCTTGACCGTGTCGCCTTCCTTGATCGCCGTCGAGTGGCCGAGCAGCACCACGCCCACGCTCTCTTCTTCGAGGTTGAGCGCGATACCGTACACGCCGTGCGGGAACTCGAGCATCTCGCCGGCCATGCAGCGCTCGACCCCGTGAATGCGCGCGATGCCGTCGCCCACCGAAACGACGGTGCCGACCTCGGCGACATCGACATCGACGGCGTAGTTGCCGATGTGGTCCCGGATGATCTTGGTGATTTCCTCAGCCTTGATGCTCATGAGTCTTCAGTCCCTCGCGTCCGCGACCAGCTTCTTTTTCAACCGCTCCAACTGGCCGGCGACGCTGCCGTCGTAGACCACGCTCCCGACCCTCGCCACCACGCCGCCGAGAATGGCTGGATCCACGCGCGCGGTGATCGTCACCTCCGCGTCCGACAGCCGGCCGAGCGCCCGGGCGAGCGACGTCCGGCTCGCGTCGGCGAGCGGAAGCGCCGTCACGACCTCCGCCGGCACGATGCGCCTGGCGGCCATCAACCGTTCGGAAAACAACTGAGCCACGTCCGGCAGAATCATCAGGCGATCGCGCTCGGCGAGCATGAGGATCATGCGCCGCGTTTCATCGCCCACCTGACTGCCCGTGCCAGCCTGACCGGCCGCCGCCATCACCGCCTCGATCACGGCCTTCTTTCGCCGGGCCGGTACCGCCGGCGTTTCGAGCGCGCGCCGGAGCCCGTCGTGACCCTGGATGAGCGCGACGACCGCGGCGACGTCGCGGCCCGCCTGCTCCTCGGTGCCGTTTCGAGTCGCGACGTCGAAGAGCGCCGCAGCGTAACGACGGGCAATGGACTTGAGTGTCACGGGTTGTAATCCAGGACGAGCGCTACGGGGCGGTCCGCGTCGCGATCGACAAACGTTAATTTATACCATTCGGAAACTTGGACCGGCAAGGCAGCCGGACTCAGCCCAGTCGCACCCGAACCGCCTGATCGGCGGCCTCGACCCGGCCGATTCTCGTGGCGTCGACCCCCGCGAGGCGGAGGTCGCCGACGAGGGCCGTCGCGGCGCCGGGCGACACGGCCAGCAGGAGCCCACCCGACGTCTGGGGATCAAAGAAGACCCGCTTTAGGGGCTCCCCCACGCCCGGCCCCACGTGGACCCCGCTGCCGAAATGCGCCTCGTTTGTCCGGCCGCCTCCCGGCAGGTTGGTCATGGCCAATTCGAGCGCGCCGTCGAGGAGCGGGAGGGCCGCCGGGTCGAAGACGAGCGTCACCCGGCTGGCCGACGCCATTTCAGAACTGTGGCCAGCCAGCCCGAAGCCGGTGACGTCGGTGCACGCGCTGACGTCGCCGCGCGGCCGGGCCGCCACGACCCGGGCCGCGTCACGATTCAGCCGCCGCATCGACTCGATCGCGCCTGACATCTGGCGCTCGGTCGCGCGCTGAAACTTGCCTGCCGTCGCGAGGATCCCGGTGCCCAGCGGCTTGGTGAGGATCAACTCGTCGCCGACGCGCGCGGCCGCGTTGGTGAGGATGCGCGCGGGATCGATCGCGCCGGTAATCGCGTAGCCGAACTTGATCTCCTCATCGGCCACCGTGTGCCCGCCGAGGAGGACGACGCCGGCCTCGAGGAGCTTGTCGAAGCCTCCGCGGAAGATCGCCTTGTAGACATCGGCGCCGGGGCCGTCTTTCGGCAGCGCGGCGATCGCGAGCGCGGTCCGCGGCTCGCCGCCCATCGCATAGACGTCGCTCAACGCGTTGGCCGCCGCAATCTGGCCGTAGGCGTAGGGGTCGTCCACGATCGGCGTGAAAAAATCGACGGTCTGGACGAGCGCCGGGCCTCCCTCCCATCGGTACACACCCGCATCGTCCGCGGTCCTGAAGTCAACAAGGACACGGTCGTCGGTCGACAGCGGAATGTCACCCAGCACCTGGGCGAGCTCGCCTGCGGCGAGTTTGCTCGCTCAACCAGCGCCGGCGGCGTAGTCAGTCAGACGCTTTTTCAATGAGATCCCTCCTCTCATTCTGTGAGTCGCTCGTACAGCCGTTGCAGTTCTTCCTCGCCGCCGAAATCGATTTCGATGCGGCCGCCCGCGCCTTTACGAATGATGCGAACGCGCGTGCCGAGCGCGAGCTTCAGCCGTTCTTCCGCGGCGCGCGTGTTGGGCTCGACGCGGCGCGGCGGCGGCGGAAGCACGGGCGCGCTTTCACGGCGGACGAGCGCTTCCGCCTCGCGCACCGACAAGCCGCGCGAGACGATTTCGCGGGCGACGCGGCGCTGGGCGCGGTCGTCGGCGAGCCCGACCAGCGCGCGGGCGTGGCCCATCGACAACGAGCCTGACGCCAGATCCTGGTGGATTTCAGCCGGAAGCCGCAACAATCGCATGTAATTGGCGATGGTCGCGCGGTCCTTGCCGACGGCGGCGGCAATCGCTTCCTGTGAGAGGTGGAAGTCATCGGTCAGGCGCCGGTAGGCCTGCGCTTCTTCAATGGGATTCAGATCTTCGCGCTGGATGTTCTCGATAAGCGCGACCTCGAGCAGTTTGTCGTCGGGAACGTCTCTGAAGACGACGGGCACTTTGAGGAGGCCGGCGCGCTGCGCGGCGCGCCAGCGGCGTTCACCGGCGACGATTTCGAAGCGATCGGCGACCTTGCGCACGAGGATGGGCTGGATCACGCCGTGGCTGCGGATCGACTGCGCGAGCTCGTCGAGCGCGGGCTCGTCAATGTGCTGGCGCGGCTGCTGCGGGTTCGGCGTCAGCAGATCGATGTCCAATTCGTTCGGACGCCGGTCGGCGGCCGCCGGCGTGGGGACCGGCGCCGGTGTAGGTGGAATGAGCGCGCTCAAGCCTCGACCGAGCGCGGGGCGCTTATCGGCCATGCGTCCTCCTAGGCGGCGGCGGAACGCCGCCGCGCCATGAACTCGTGCGCGAACGTGACGTACGCTTCGGCGCCGCGCGAGCGCGCGTCGTACAGGATCACCGGCACGCCGTGGCTGGGCGCTTCGCCGAGCCGGATGTTGCGCGGGATCGCGGTCTTGTAAACCTGGTCACCGAAAAACTCGCGGATGTTGGCCGCGACCTGTTGCCCGAGATTCGTACGTTCGTCAGCCATCGTCAGCAGCACGCCTTCGACGACGAGCGCGGGGTTCAGGCTCACGCGAATGCGATCGAGCGTGGACATCAGTTCGGCGATGCCTTCGAGGGCGAAGTACTCGCAGTTGAGCGGAATCAGGACGGAGTCGGCGGCGACGAGCGCGTTCAGGGTCAGGAGCCCGAGCGACGGCGGCGAGTCGATGAAGATGACGTCGTAACTTGCGCGCAGGGGATCGAGGACACGGCGGAGGCGGAACTCGCGCGCGTCGAGCGTGACGAGTTCGATCTCGGCGCCGGTCAGTTGGCGGTCGGCGGGAATCAGCGACAAGTGGTCGATGCCGGTTGGGATCACGAAGGCGCGGGCGTCGAGGCCTGGCGTCGTGAGCAGTTCGTAGATGGTGCCGCCCTCGGCGGCGCGGCCCTTTTGGCCGACGCCGGAGGTCAGGTTGCCTTGCGGGTCGAGGTCGACGAGGAGGACGCGCTGGTTGGCGAGGGCGAGGGACGCGGCGAGGTTGATAGCGGTGGTGGTTTTGGCGACGCCGCCTTTTTGGTTAGCGATGGCGATGATGTTGGCCTGTTGGGTCATATAACCAATTGACACAATCTAGACGTCTCTTGGCTGCTATTGTGGATGTCTCGGAATGTCTGGTCAAGCCGTTTCATGGGGCCGCGGCGTTATAGCGGCCGAATTGTTCCACGTGGAACACTCTGGCGGTCAAGGCATCCTGCGGACAATCGCCACTTGACTCCGTGAGGGCTGCACCGTCACGGTCGCCTCGAGTCTGAACGGCGAACTGATGGAGTCAGCAACTGACTGATCGGCCCCGGCGAAGAGAATGACCTGGCCGTGAGGCTTCAGTACCACCTGAATGCCGTCCCATAGCTTGCGATCAGTCTTGACCGCTCGAATCGTGACCAGGTCCGCAGCCTCACGGAGATCCACGCGGGTCAGCAGCTCATCGAAGCGGCAGTTTGCCACCTCCACTCCGCCGAGCGCCAACTGCCTCACGGCTTCACCCAGGAAGGCCGCCTTTCGTACCTTTGATTCGACCAGTACGAATCGCAGGGACGGCAGCGCCAGCTTCATCGGCAGCGCCGGCGACCCTCCGCCTGAACCGATGTCAATCGCCAGGCGAACCGACGGCAAGACCAGCCGCGCGGCAACCAGCGGCTCGATAATGAGCCGATCCAGTGCGCCTTCGTCGGGTGGGTCTAGTTGAAGCGCCGTCAGATTGATCGTTGAGTTCCATTTGGCTAAAAGACCTAGATAGGCCTCCAGCCCAGCCGCCAACTCGGCCGACACCGGCACGCCGGCCTGCTTAGCGCGAAGGGCGAGGCGGTCAGCGAGAATCGTCACCGCCACGCATTGTTCGCCACTGTCGGCCATTGGCGCAAAGGGCGGGGAGCAAGGGCGTGGCCTGGGAGCGATGTAAGACCGCCCTCATGAACGAGCCGGTGGACTCCCACCGTTGGCGAACGTGGCTCGACGCACCATCTTGGTGACCTGTTCATTCATGCTGACAGGTATCAGGTGCGTGCCTGGGTACTGCGTCGTGAACACGCGAAAGATCTCATCCGCAAACGCTGGTCCAATGTCCTCAACCTCGGTGAAATCAAGGACGACCTCCTTGAATTTGTCGAGTCGTGCGACTATCCGCTTTGCCTGCGACCTTGAAACAAAGGACTTTTCGCCTTCCTTTGCCAGCTCGACAACAACGTGAGTCTTGTTGAAGGCGAAGTCGTCCTGTTCCACAGCGTATTGATCGAAAACCTCCTTCGCGGTGTGAGTTGAGTTCGGATCCACCTGAAGCCCCACGGACGTTCCAGAAAAGCGTTCGCTGGGTTCCTTGTCTTGAAGCAACCAGTCGTTTCCGCTACGGCCGTGCCGCAGAAAAAGGTCGAACGAGAGAATGGTAAACACCTCCACCATGCGTGAGGTGAAGAAGATCCCCTCACCGGTGTGGCGGGTGGGGTCGGTTGTCAGTTTGCCTTTTGTCAGCTCAAAAACAGCGTGGCGAACGTCCTCAAGCTGACACGCTTTCTGGATCTTCCTGAAAATCCCAATTCCCTCATCCTTAATCCGGATGTCGACACGGCTCGCCGTCCGTTTCGTTCCAATCGTCACAGTTGCCGATCCCGAGTGGTCGATCGCGTTGTTCACCATCTCGGTCACACCATAGGCGCAGATATTCTCCACGTTATCTGGCAGGCCAACCAAGACCGGTTGAACGTGTTCACGATAGACGTCGTGCTCCTGCAGTCCAGTTGTTGCAAGCGTCACGAGTCGTTCCGCTCGACGATATCGAATCCCACGCGTGCGACCTTCGCTGATCAACTGACCGTCGGCTTCAAGCGCGTGAAGGTGCACATTCACGGCCTGTCGGGAGACGGCAAACTGGTCGCGGGCCAAGGCCGCAATGTCAGTTGGGTGTCGATCGACGTTCGCCAGAATGAAGCTTCGGATCTCCTCTGTGGTGTGAGCGCCAGGGTCTGCCATGTCCTGTATTGTCAATGTGACTTGGAGTGATTGTCAATTCACAAAACAGTTTGTCAATGCCCCGTGCGCCCCGCTAAGGCGTCGGTCGTCACCCGATCCTCGCCCGTCGCCCCACCCGCGCCGCGACAATCGCCACGGCCGCCGCCGTGACTCCGGGCACGCGCGACGCCTGACCGACCGTCGCCGGCCGGACCTCCGAAAGCCGCTGCACAACCTCCCTCGAAAGCCCGGGGACACCCGCGTACTCGAAGTCCATGGGAATCAGGCGCAAATCCTGCGTGCGAAGCCGCGCGAGCTGCGTCGCCTCACGCTTGAGATACCCCTCGTACTTGCGCTCAGCCTGCAGCGTCGCCTCGTCCAAGTGCGCGTCCAGCAGGGAAATCTCCATCTCCAGCAGGCCCTTGGCCGACCGGTCACGGTTGCGCTCGAGACGCGAACGCCTCGCCGCAAACCGGCTCCACCGGTCGTCATCCACCAAGCCCGCCGCCCGCCCAATCGGCGTCAGCCGCAGGTCCGCGTTGTCGATCCGTAGCGAAAGGCGGTGCTCCGCGCGTGAGGTGAACATGCGATACGGCTCGAGACACCCCCGCGTGACGAGGTCGTCCACCAGAATCCCGATGTAGGCCTGGTCACGCTCGAGAACCACCGGAGGCTCGGCGCGAACCAGCCGCGCCGCGTTCAGCCCCGCCACCAACCCCTGCGCCGCGGCTTCCTCGTACCCCGACGTCCCGTTGATCTGGCCCGCGAAAAACAGCCCCGCCAGGCGCTTGGCCTGCAGCGCTCGATCCAGCTCCGTCGGTTGAATGAAGTCGTACTCGACCGCATATCCGTGCCGAAGGACGCGCGCGTCCTCGAGCCCCGGGAGCGCCCGGACAATCGTCTCCTGCACGTCGCGCGGCAGGCTCATCGAGAGCCCGTTCACGTAAATCTCGTCCACGTCGACGCCCTCAGGCTCGAGGTACACCTGGTGCCGCTCGCGCTGCGGAAAACGCATCACTTTGTCTTCGAGCGAAGGGCAGTAGCGAGGGCCGATGCCCGTTATCTGGCCGTTAAAGAGCGGCGATCGGCTGATGTTCGCCCGCACCGCGTCGTGCACGCGCTCCGTCGTGTAGAGCAGGTGGCAGGGCACCTGCCGGTCCGTCATGTCCAGCCGGCCCGAAAGAAACGAAAACGGCTCGCCCGGATTGTCGCCGCGCTCCTCGGGAAACCGCGTGAAATCAATCGACCGCCGGTCCAACCTTGGCGGCGTCCCCGTCTTGAGCCGCCCCATCGTGAACCCAAGTGACGCGATCGACTGCGCCAGCTCCGTCGTCGGTGGCTCTCCCGCGCGGCCGGCCGGGCGCTGCTCGTCTCCGACGTGAACGAGGCCGTTCAGGAACGTC
>JANOGJ010000759.1:0-3037 GCA_031405995.1 Acidobacteriota bacterium | reverse complement strand
CGTCTTGAGGCGCGCGGCGATTTCACGATTGTAACGACCCAGCAGCGCCGCGTCCCACGCATCGCCCGCCCGAATCTCGGTGAGGAGCGCTTGAATCTCCCCGTCCTCGCGGAACCGCCGTGCCTTCTCCTTGAGAATCAGATAGGTCCGCATGCACCCGCCCGCGAACGCCCAGACATCGTCGACGTCGGACGTGCGATAGGCGTGCGCGTCGAAATGGCGCGGGCCGTCGTAGCCGGACTCCTCGAGCAGCTTCACGACGAAGAACGACTGCTTCAGCGACTCGGATCCGAACCGCAGGTCCTGGTCGAAGCGCCCGAACTTCTGGTCGTTGAGGTCGATGTGAAAGAGCTTGCCCGCCTCAATCGCCTGCGCGACGACATGATAGAAGTTCAGCCCGGCCATGTGCTCGTGGGCGAGCTCCGGGTTCACGCCGACCATCTCCGGGTGGTCGAGCGTCTCGATGAACGCCAGATAGGCGGCTGTCGTGGCGAAGTAGATGTCGCCCCGCGGCTCGTTGGGTTTGGCTTCGAGCGCGAATCGGAGGGCGTAGCCCTGGTCGCGCGCGTACTCACACAGGAAGTTGACGGCGTCACGAAACCGCTTGATGGCCTCGACGGGGTCCTTCGCGGCGTCCACCTCCGCGCCTTCGCGGCCGCCCCAGAAGACGTAGATCTGCGCGCCGAGCTCGACGCCCAGGTCGATCGCGCGCATCGTCTTGTGCAGGGCGTACGCGCGCACGGACGGGTCGTGCGCCGTAAAGGCGCCGTCGCGGAACGCGGGATCCGTGAACAGGTTCGTCGTCGCCATGGGGACGACGAGGCCGTGGTCGGCCAGCGCTGTGCGAAAGTCCGCGACAATGCGGTCGCGCTCGGCCGGCGTGGCGTCGAGCGGCACGAGGTCGTTGTCGTGCAGGTTGACGCCGTACGCGCCGAGCTCGGCGAGACGGGCGACGATCGTGGCCGGCGCGATCACGGGCCGCGTCGGCTCGCCGAAGGGGTCGCGACCGCGGTTGCCCACGGTCCACAGGCCGAACGTGAACCGGTCGGCGGCGGTGGGGCGGTAGTCAGTCACAGGCAGGCGTATTCTACTCACGCCTCAGGACGCCCGCTACACGGCCGCCTGCGCGGACGCGCTCGAGTGCACCAAGATCATGTACCGCTCGAGCGTCAGGGACATGGACATCCCGGCGTACCTCTTCCAGCCCCTGAAGAAGCGCGGCGCCCGTGGGCACGCCGCGATGATCTGGGTGCACGGCGGCGTCCACGGCAACTGGAGCATCTCGTATTTCCCCTTCGTCAAGGAAGCCGTCGAGCGCGGCTACGTCGTGATCGCGCCTGAGTACCGCGGCAGCACCGGCTACGGCGAAGCGCACCACATGGCGATCGACTACGGCGACAAGGAAGTCGCCGACGTCGTCAGCGCGTACGACTACCTGAAGACGCTCTCGCACGTGGATCCCGATCGTGTGGGCATGATGGGTTGGAGCCACGGCGGCTACATCACGCTGCTCTCGCTCTTCCGCGACGCCCATCCGTTCAAGGCCGGCGCCGCCATCGTGCCGGTGACCAACCTCGTGTTTCGTCTGTCCTACAAGGGGCCGGGCTACCAGCGCCAGTTCTCGACGCAGCAGCACATCCTGGGTTTGCCGTTCGAGAAACGGGACCTGTACATCGCGCGGTCGCCGCTCTATCACGTGGACAAGTTGAAGGTGCCGCTCCTCGTCCACGTCGCGACGAACGACACGGACGTCGACTTCGTCGAGGACCAGCAGATCGTCGACGCGCTTCGATCGCGGAAGCCGGACTTGGCGGAGACCAAGGTCTACGTCGATCCTGCGCCGGGGCCGGCGAGCGGCGGGCACACCTTCAGCCGGCGCGTCAACACGCAGACCCTCCGGCGCGACGACTCGCCGGCGCAGATCGATTCCTGGAACCGCACGTGGGTATTCTTCGAGTGGATTCTGCGGCCGTACGAGGATCGATCGAAGAAATGACGCGCTATTTCGCGACGCCGAACGTGAAGACCGTCTTGGACCGGTAGTCCTCGCCCGGCCGCAGCACGGTCGTCGGGAAGTTCGGACGATTGGGAGAATCGGGGTAGTGCTGCGTCTCGAGGCAGAACCCGGATCGATGCGGGTACGTGCGGCCGCCCTTGCCCTTGAGCGTCCCGTCCAGGAAGTTCCCCGAGTAGAACTGAATGCCCGGTTCGGTCGTGCTGATGTCGAGCGTCCGGCCGGTGATCGGCTCGACCACGCGCGCGGCGTGGGAGAGGCCGGGCCCGCTCCTCGTCAGCACGAAGTTGTGGTCGTAGCCCAGCCCGCGCTTGAGCTGCTCATTCGGATCGTTGATGCGGGCCCCGATGGCCGTGAGCTTCCTGAAATCGAGCGGCGTGCCGTCGACCGGCGCGATCTGGCCCGTCGGAATGAGCGTGGCGTCCACGGGCGTGTACTCCGCGGCGTTCACCATCAGCTCGTGGCCCAGGATGTCGTTGGCCTTCGTGCCGGCGAGGTTGAAGTAGCTGTGCTGCGTCAGGTTGATGACGGTCGGCTTGTCGGTCGTCGCGTGGTAATCGACGGTGAGCTGGTTCTGATCGTTGAGTGAGTAGGTGACCTCGGCCTTGACGATGCCGGGGTAGCCCTCCTCGCCGTCCGCACTCGTGTAGGTCAGCTTCACGCCGACGCCGTCGGCCGTCTGGAATGTGTCCGCCGCCCAGATGACTTTGTCCCAGCCCTTGACGCCGCCGTGCAGGTGGTTGGGCCCGTTGTTCGTCGCCAGCGTGTACGGCTTGCCCTCGAGCGTGAACTTGCCCTTCGCGATGCGGTTGCCGTACCGCCCAATGATGCACCCGAAGTAGGGCGACTTGCTGATGTAGGACGCGAGGTCGTCGAAGCCGAGGACGACGTCGTCGAGCAGTCCCGTGCGATCCGGCGTCTGGAGCGACACGATGATGCCGCCGAGCGTGATGATGCGCGCCTCGATACCCGCGCTGTTGCGCAGGGTGATGAGGTCGTGGTTCCGGTCGTCGGCCGTCCGGC
>JANOGJ010000752.1:0-2779 GCA_031405995.1 Acidobacteriota bacterium | reverse complement strand
TCGCCTCGCTCGAAGTCGCCGGGCGGCTCAAGGGCGCGAAAGGTCTCTTCAACTGGATCGGCCGGCTGCCCTGGGGCGATCCGTTCGTCGCGTCCCTGCTGCTCGCGATGCTCGCGTTCACGTTCGGCGGGTTCGGCGGCGCCATTAACGCGGCGTACGCGATGAACTCGATGGTCCACAACACGGCGTGGATCATGGGGCACTTCCACGTGACGGTCGGGACGACGGTGGCGCTGACCTTCATGGGCGCGACGTACTGGCTCCTGCCGAGGCTTCTCGGCCGCGAACTGCGCTTGCCCGGACTCGCGCGCGTGCAGCCGTACCTCTGGTTCATCGGCATGGCGATCTTCTCGACGAGCTACCACATCGCCGGCCTGCGCGGCCTGCCGCGCCGGGTCTACAGCGCCGCGCTTACGGGCGAGGACGGCGCGCCGTGGCACGGCCTCACCGTTGTGGCCGCTGTCGGCGGAGTCGTCCTTTTCCTCTCGGCGCTCTGTTTTGTCGCTGTCGTCGTGTCGACCTGGATTGGCGGACGCAAGGTCGAGGCGCCGGCGTTCGAGTTCGCCGTGCCGCTGCATCCGGTCACCGCGCGCGGCGTCTGGGATCGCTACGGGCTCTGGACCGTCGTCGCGATCGTGCTCGTACTGCTGGCCTACGCCTATCCGTTGATTACTTTGCTCCGACACCCGCGCTTCGGGTCGCCGCCGTTTCAGCCGTTCTAGCCGGGTACGTCAGCTACTTCTCTGGTCCGCTCGCAATCTTCCAGGCGCCGGTCTTCTGATCCAGCTTGTGGCAGTGCGCGCACGCGCCCTGGTTGGCGGTCAGAAAGCGATTCTGGCTGCCGCCCAGCAAGTGAATCGTGTGCATCAACGTCGCAAACGGCGGAGCAATCGTCGAACCCTTCTTGTGGCACGTGAGGCACGTCTGGGGGATGTTTGCTTTGACGTTCGGCACCGCCAGGTGCTTGCCTTTGATCTTGGATGCATCGACGGATGCGGCTTTCGCCTTCGCCACCAGCGCCTCAGGCACCACGGTTGTCCATTTCGCCATGAGCGCGCTCATCCGCATGTCGCCGTCCTTGCCGGCCAGGTGGCAATCCACGCAGCCGTTGGGGTACGCGTCCTTCGCGGTGACGCCGGGGTTCTGCGCGGGTGCCGGCGTGTGGCCAGCGTGTGCCGGCGGCCACGCGCCTGCAAATGCCACGCTGGCCGTGAGGACTACCGTCCGCGCGTAACTCGTCATAAGACCCTCCCTGTGCTGACGACCACCGCGATGCTGACACGACCGAGAACTGACTCCGCAGGGCTAAAGCCCTGCGGCTACGTCCGTCACCGCGTCCTGACCTCTACGGCGTGCCCTCCCTCACTTTGCGGCCATCCGCAGGATTGACAACGAATAGGGAGGGAACACGTGTTTGAACGACGGCCCGGCGCCGGTGAGGGCCGACGTGACCGGGACGATCTTCGCTGGCGCGTCGAATGAGTTCTCGTCGGTCGGACTGGCGGACGTCAGGACGCTGACCGAGCCGCGGCCGATCGGCCGCGCGCCGTTGACGCGCACCGTCAGCGCCGCCGCCTCGTCGCTCGTGTTCACGACTTTCAGAATGACCTCGCCCGTGCGGTCATCGCGGCCGGCAATGGCGAGCACCGTGTCCACGCGGGGCAGTGTCGCCTCGTTGATGAGCTGGCCGTCGAGGTAGCCGCGCACGGTGCGGTCGCGCACCTCGACGCGCACGTCGTACCAGCGACCCGCCTCGACGCTGTGCGGCACCGCGCGGCCGATGATCGCATCGCCGGCCTGGATCGCGCTCTGCCGGTTATTCCACCCGCCGACGTTCCACTGAATCCGGCGGCCGTCCGCCGTGCCGGCCAGCACGAGGAAGCCCTCGGCGCCGGAGATCTTGCGGGCCTTCAGCGAGATCGTCACGTCCGTCCAGTTCGCGTCGCCGGCGTAGGAAAACGCGACCACCTCGCCGCGTTGGCGGTACGCGCCGTCAACCGCGCTCCAGGTGCCGCGTCCGCCCTGGCCACGGCCGGTCACGGGTGCCCAGCCGGCGGCCTCGCGGGTGAAGTCGGACTGATAGACGACCGCGCCGTTCCGCTCGACGCGCACGTCCCTGAACTCGGCGGCCGTGTTCCAGGTGCCGACGCCGATGCGGCCCGCGACGGGCTTCGACGCCCGCCCCTCGAGTGTCACCGCGGCCGGGAGATTCACGGACGGCAGGTTCTCGGCGAAGAGCCGCTGCGCGTGGTACGTCGCCCGCGTGGACACGCGGCTGCTGTCGAAGCGAATCATGTTCACTTCCCCGTCGCGCTTGTTCACGTTCTCGAGAAGCGGCGCGTAGCTCACCATCTTCACGAGGTCCGTGTTCTTCTCGGCGCTCATCATGTAGACGGCGTCGTTCAGCGCGGCGATGAGGTTGCCGCGGCCGACGCCGTTGTTCGTCGCGAACTCGCCGATGTAGAGGTCCCAGCCCTCGCGCTTGTAGGACGCAAAGCTGTCGAAGTTCTCGACCGACCAGTTGAGCGCTTTGTAGGCGTGCTCGTCGACGATGTCGATCGGACCGGCGGCGGTGATGGCGACGCGGTCGATGCCGGAAATCCACGAGCTCAGCGCGACCTTGATTTGCGGATACTCCCTTTTGATCGCGGCCGCGAACGCCTTGACGCGCTCCCCGTAGCGGGCGCCCTGCTGCTCGTTGCCGATCTCGATGTACTTGAGCGGGAACGGGGCGGGATGTCCGCTCCGGGCGCGCTTCGCGCCCCACGTCGAGGCCGAG
>JANOGJ010000747.1:0-4755 GCA_031405995.1 Acidobacteriota bacterium | reverse complement strand
CGACGCCGTACATGCCGAGGTAGTCCTCCGTGATCTCCTCGATCGCGACCCGCTCGGGTTCGGGATTCTCCAGAACCCGCGCCGGGAAGATAGATCGGCTCGAGGCAAGGTGTGAAAACACGCGACTTGATGCCCGCCACGCCCGCAGGTCGGTGACGGACGGCAAAGTCCGCCTCGGCTTCTGGTTAGGCGCCTGCTCCTCGAGGGAGACGTTCACCAACTGTTCCGGATTCGGAAAGGGCAGCGGGCGCAGCAACGCCGCGTCGATGACGCTGAAGATGGCGGTTGATGCGCCGATGCCGAGCGCGATCGTCAGGATGGCCACCAGCGCGAACCCGCGCTGCTTGGTGAGCAGCCGGAGGCCGTACCGGATGTCCTGAGTGAACGCCTGCATGCTCCCGCCCCCTGGCGATGCCGCCTAGGAGACGTTAGCTCATTCCGCGCGCAGCGCGGTCACCGGATCGACCCGCGCGGCCCGTCGCGCCGGAATCCACGCCGCGAGCGTGCCGGCGATCGCCAATGTCACCGCCACGGCTGCGAGCGTCAGCGGATCGGTCGGCGTCGTCTCGAACAGGAAGGTCTTGATCACGCGCGTGGCGAGCAGCGCGCCGCCGATGCCGATCACGACGCCGATGACGACGGGGATGGCCGAGTCTCGGACGATGCGACCGACGACCTGCCCTGGGCGGGCGCCGAACGCCATGCGCACGCCGATTTCCTGCGTGCGGCGCGCCACGGCGTACGTCGTCATGCCGAGGACACCGACGAGCGTGAGAATCAGACCGAGCGCGCCGAGCAGGCCGAGCAGCACGGTCCGCCGGCGCGGCGTGAGGACCCGCTCGCCGAGCCAGTCCGTCCCCGCACGCACGCGGTCCACCAGCACGCGCGGCCCAATCGACGTGGCGGCGTCGCGCACCGCGGCCGCCAGGCCCGGCGCAGGCCCGCGCGTTCGGACGATGATCGTCAGTCCCTGAGCTTGGTCTAGCGTCTCCTTGCTCGGCTTGAACGGTACATAGACCTCGGCCTCCGCGTCGCTCATCGGTCCCCATTGTCGGGTGTCTCCGACAACGCCGATGACCTCCACGAAGTTGCCCGGCGCGCCTGTTTCCAGGCGGCGCCCAAGCACCGGACCACCCTTGAACAGGTCCCGGACTGCGGCCTCATTAATCAACGCCGCGGGAACCTTGCGCCGGAGGTCCTCATTCCTGAGGGAGCGTCCTTGCCGGATGGGAGTCCCCATCGCCTCGAAGTACCCCGGCAAGATCATGCTTGTGACGACCATCGCAAAGTCGCCGCCGTCCACCTGCGTCCCTGCAATGGAAGCGCCGCCGATGAGCGGCGGCTGGTCGATCGCGCCCGCCGCTTCGACTCCGGGGAACGTCCGGATCTTGTCTAGAAGCGCCGGGTAGTACTGGCTTTGCGCGGCCGAATCGAGCGGCGTCACTTCAACCGACATGACGGTCTCGGGGTCGAAGCCAAGGTCGACCGCCAGGATGCGCGCGAAACTGCGGATCATGAGGCCCGCGCCCGCGAGGAGGACGACTGCGAGCGCGGTGCGAGAACACCTGATCCGCCGCGCGCCACGCGCGAACGTCAGCGATCGATGGGCCGAGCTGCATCGAGCCTCCATCGGCCCCCCGCTCTTCGACGTGCACGTCCACCAACTGCTCCGGATTCGGATACGGCAGCGGGTGGAGGACCGCCGCATCGATGACGCTGAAGATGGCGGTTGATGCGCCGATGCCGAGCGCGATCGTCAGGATGGCCACGAGCGCGAACCCGCGCTGCTTGACGAGCAGCCGCACGCTGTGCCGGACATCCTGAACGACTGTCTCCATGAAGCCGCCTCCGCGCACGTCGTAGCCGTGATCTTGGTGCAGGGCCAGGTTACCCACGCGCTGCCGCGCCTTGCGCTGCGCCTCGGCCGGGGCGAGCCCCTCGTGTTCGTACTGTTCGGTGCGCGCCTTCAGATGAAACTGCAGCTCTTCGTTGATCTCGCCGGCGACGACGTCCCGGTGGAACAGGGCGCGCCACCGCGCCGCGATGATGCGGAGGACTTTCATCGCGTCACGCGTTGAGCACGCCCTGGACGGCGGCGGTGAGCCGCGTCCAGCTCCGGGTTTCCGCCGCGAGCTGCGCCCGGCCCGCCCGCGTCAGGCGGTAGAAGCGCGCGCGACGGCCCGTGTCTGTCAGCGCCCACTCGGACGTCAGCCAGCCGCGCGCTTCCATGCGGTAGAGGGCGGGGTAGAGCGATCCCTCTTCGACGCTCAGCACGTCCTTTGAGAGGCGCTCGAGGCGCAGCGCGATCGCGTAGCCGTGGAGCGGCCCCGACTCGAGGCTCTTCAGCACGAGCATGTCGAGCGTGCCGTGCAACTGGTCGCTGTTGGTCCGGGCCATGCCCTGACATTCTAACCCTTAGTTTGTCTAGGCGTACACGAGGTTTTCATTGCCCCATTGCCCCGGGGGTGTTCGCTGGCGCACAGGCAGTTCCCCCGGCCTCTCGGCGGCAGTATGATGCACGCATGGAGAATCCCATGACGCATTCCTCTCGCATCCTGGTCGCTGGACTCGCCTTGGTCGCCGCCCTCGTCCTGCCGGTGGCGGCGCTCGCGCAGGCCACGACCGGCGAGCTGACCGGCCGCGTGACCGACTCGTCCGGCCAGGTCGTCGCCGGCGTGACGGTGACGGCGCTGAACGGCGGCACCGGCCTCTCGCGGAACGTCACGACCAACGCCTCCGGCGAGTACACGCTGACGCTGCTCCCGCCCGGCCGGTACACCGTGTCGGCCGCACGCGCCGGCTTCAAGAAGGCCGTGCGCGAGAACATCGAGGTGCTGGTCGGCTCGCGGCAGACGATCCCGCTCCAGCTCGAAGTCGGCGCGGTGACGGAGGTCGTGACGATCACGGCGGCGCCGCCGCTCACCGACACGACGCGATCCGACCTTGGCGGCGTCGTCAGTTCGAAAGAGATTGCGGGGCTCCCGATCCTCAACCGGACCTTCGCGAATCTCTCGATCGTGATGCCCGAAGCGCGCCCGGCCGGCAATTTCGACCCGACGAAGACGCGCGTCGGCAACGTCGCGATGAACGGCGGCGACGGCCGCCAGTTGGACGTGAACGTCGATGGCGGAGACAACAAGGACAACGTGGTCGGCAGCCTGCTGCAGAACTTCGCATACGAGTCCATCCAGGAGTTCCAGGTCCTGCAGCATCGCTGGACGGCCGAGAGCGGCCGCGCCGTCGGCGGTGTCATCAATGTCATCACGAAGTCAGGGGGCAATCAGCCCTCCGGCTCGGGCTTTTTCACGTATCGCAACGACGACCTCATTGCCAAGGACTTCTTCCAGAAGCGGGGCGCGACCAAGCCCCCGTTCGGGCGATGGGAGTACGGCGGGTCGTATGGTGGGCCGATCCGGAAAGACCGGCTCTTCTTCTTCGGGGCGATCGAGCGCTTTGACGAGCCCTCGGCCTCGACGCCGATCCGCAACGAGGCGGTGTTCCAGCAGCTTGCCGCCATCCCGGGCGCGTCGGCGGTCCGGTCGATTCCGACGCCGTACGATGACACGCTGCTCACGGTCAAGGTCGACCAGCGCCTGGCGAACGGCCAGTCCCTGTTCTATCGCTTCGCGTACCAGAAGAACGCGTCGCCGAACGACCAGGTGGCCAACCCGGCGACGACGGACCTGTCGGGCGGCAACACGAACGCGAACACCCTCTACGACTTCGTCGGGAACCACACGATGACGATCGGCGATTCGCGGGTGAACCAGTTCGCGTTTCATTTCCAGGACTTCAAGAACGAGATCCTGCAGGTGACCGCCGCGCCGATCCTGATCTTTCCGACGGTGCGCATCGGCCCGGCGCCCAATACGCCGCAGGCCACGCTTGAGCGGAAGTTCCAGCTCCGCAACGATTTTTCGTGGCTGCGCGCGAACCACTCGATGAAGTTCGGCACGAACTACATCTACACCAAGTTTGGCGGGTACTTTTACTTCGGGGCGTTCGGCTACGAGCTGACCTTCTTCGACGATCCGCTGACCATCACGGGCAATACCGCGGCGTATCCGCAGGGCTTCGCGACGCCGGGCGCCGTCCGGCTGCTCAACTACTACGACGGCGCGGCGGACCACGGCCAGAACTTCCACCAGCTGGCCCTCTATGCCCAGGATGACTGGCGGATCACCCGTAAACTGACGCTGAATCTGGGTCTCCGGTGGGACGCGAATATCGGGCTGCTCACCGATCAGATCAACAACCGCACGATCGGCATCCTCCAGCAGCTGAACGACCCGCGCGCGCGCGCGATCACTTCGGATGTGGGCAGGCTGTCACGCACGACGCCGGGCTGGGCCGAGTTCCAGCCGCGCCTGGGGTTCGCGTACGACTACAGCGGCGATGGACGCCTGGTCATTCGGGGCGGCTACGGGCTCTTCTTCGACCAGATCTTCCAGAACCTGACCATTTTCTCGATGTCGCAGAGCGGCCCGGAAATCTACTCGCAGATCCTGGGCTACACGAACTCCGCGGTGGGTGTCGGCCAGCTGCCGGCCTACCGCTACGGCGTCGATCCCCTGCCGGCCGCGCCGGCGTTCAACTTCTCCCAGCTGCCAGCCGGCTCGTTCGGCCGGATCACCGATCCGGACGCGAGCGACCCGTACGTCCACAAAGTGTCGATTGGCTTCGAGAAGATCGTCCGCGAAGGGTGGGTGCTGTCGAGCGATTACGTCCACACCGAAGGGCGCAATGAACCGCGGG
>JANOGJ010000715.1:0-12865 GCA_031405995.1 Acidobacteriota bacterium | reverse complement strand
ACTTCTCCGCCGCCAACATCAAGAACCGGCTGGAGTCGTATTTCCAGATGCTCGAGCAGAGGCAATTGGCGCCGATGTCGGACGCGCCACAGGCGCGGCCCGCCGGAGCGGAGCGGGGCCATGGGGTCCCCGCGAGCGACGGCGAGAGGGGGTCCGGGGGACGAACGTCCCCCGGTCTGTCATGAAGTACACCGTCGGCATCGATCTCGGCTCGACGACCACCAAGGCGGTCATCCTCGGCGAGGATTCCGTGGTGCTCGGCCGGGGCATCACGAACAGCCGCAGCAACTACGAAGTGGCGTGCCAGGTCGCATTGGGTGAGGCGCTCACGAACACGCGCTTCTGGCTCATCCGCCGCGAGCTGTCGGCCGCCGGGCTCGAACCGGCCGAACTCGAACGGCGCCTGCGCGAGCTCGTGCACGCATTCCGCGCCGGACAGTACCGGTCCCAGCTCGTCGTGCTCGCCCGCGAGTTGGACCGGTTCGCCGGCCGCATGCTGATCGGCGGCGCCAAGCTTCGAGCCGCGGCTGGCGCCATCACCGCGCGCATGGAGGCCGAGATCCCCGAGCTCTACGCGGAGGGGACGCGGCGGAAGAGCGACTTCTTCCGCGACCTGGCGGGCAGCCGCTACATGAAGCTGGCGGAAACCGAAGCGCGCGACCGCGGCCTCGGGTACGACCAGGTCGTCGGCCTCTTCGACAAGGCGATTCTGGACGTCGAGAACTCGGCGGAAGCGGCGGGCCGATTCGAGGACCACATGCGGTCCGCGCTCGCGGCGACCGGCGCCGCCGAGGGCCCGCTGGCCGATGCCGTGGACGGCGTCGCCAGCCTGCCGCTCGAGCAGATGGGGTCCGTCGGCACGGGCTACGGCCGCCAGCGGCTGCCGTTCCCCGAGGGCCAGATCAAGTCCGAGATTCTCTGCCACGGCCTCGGCGCGCACGCCATGTTCCCGCGGACGCGCACCGTGCTCGACATCGGCGGCCAGGACACCAAGGCCATCCAGGTGGATGAGCACGGCATCGTGACGTCCTTCCAGATGAACGACCGCTGCGCGGCCGGCTGCGGCCGCTACCTGGGCTACATCGCCGACGAGATGAACCTCGGCGTACACGAGCTCGGACCGCTCGCCTGCCAGTCGTCGGCGCCCGTGCGCATCAACTCGACGTGCACCGTCTTTGCCGGCGCCGAATTGCGGGAGCGTCTCTCGCTCGGCGAGAAGCGCGAGGACATCCTGGCTGGCCTGCATCGCGCGATCATCCTTCGGGCGATGTCGCTCATCGCGCGGTCGGGCGGCATCACCAGCGAGTTCACATTTACGGGCGGCGTGGCGAGGAATCCCGCGGCCGTAGGCGCGTTGAAGGGACTCCTCAGCGAGAACTACGGCAGCATCGCCATCAACATCTCCGACGACTCGATCTATACCGGCGCGCTCGGCGCCGCGTTGTTCGCGCTGCGCGAAGCCGGCCGGACCGGTGCCATGCCGGTCGTCCACTGAGGCTCATGGCCATGTCCACATTCACTTCGGATTCGCCCATGCTCACGGCCGGCATCGACATCGGGTCAGCTGTCATCAAGGTCGTCGTCATGGACACCCGCGAGGCGGGCGTCGAGCGATTCGTGGCCGGCCGGGCCGAGCGCATCCGCCGCCGGGACTCCATCGCCGTCGCGACCGGCCTCTTCGGCGATCTGCTCCGTGAGACCGGCACGGCGCAGGAGGAGCTCGGCTACGTGGCGACGACGGGCGAGGGGGAGGCGATCCCGTTCCGCACGGGCCACTTCTACGGCATGACGACCCACGCGCGCGGCGGGCTGTTCCTCGATCCCGACGCGCGCGCCATCATCGACATGGGCGCGCTCCACACGCGCGCGGTGGCGATGGACGAACGCAGCAAGGTGCTCGGCTACCGCATGACGAGCCAGTGCGCGTCGGGCTCGGGCCAGTTCCTCGAGAACATCGCGCGGTACCTGGGCGTCTCGCTCGAGGACGTCGGCAACCTCTCGCTGCAGGCCGACCATCCGGAGGTCTGCTCCTCGATCTGCGCGGTCCTGGCCGAAACCGACGTCATCAACATGGTCTCGCGCGGCATCAGCCTGCCGAACATCCTGAAGGGCATCCACGCGTCCATGGCCGGCCGTGCGGCTCGGCTGCTGGTGTCGCTCGGCAAGCCGAGCGTGATCCTCGTCACGGGTGGACTCGCCAACGACGCGGGCCTTGTCGCCGCCCTGCGCGAGGCCGCCACCGCGCTGAAGGTCAGCGTGGACATCCGGCGGCACGACCAATCCATGCTGGCCGGCGCCATCGGCGCGGCGCTCTGGGGCGCGTTTCGCGCCCGCAAGCTGCAGCGGATCAAGGACCGGCTCGCCTCATGACGACGATCCCCGCGCCGGAGTTCACGTCGCTCGCCGGGAAAGTCGCGCTCGTCGCCGGCGGCGCCGGCGCGATCGGCAGCGCGATCTCGACGCGCCTGCTGGAACAGGGCGCGCGGGTCTATTCCCTCGACCGGCCGGGCCAGCGGCCGCCGGCCGGCGCGCTGGCGATCGACGCCGACGTCACCGAGGCCGACCAGGTCGCCCTGGCCCTCGCGCGCATCGATACCGACGCAGGGCGGCTCGACGTCGTCGTCCACGCCGCCGGCACGACCCGCGACGGACGGGTCTGGAAGCTCAGCCTCGACGACTGGCGGACCGTGCTCGCCACGAACCTCGACTCCGCGTTCTACCTGGTGCGCGCCGCCGTGCCGCTCATGCGACGCTCCGGGCCGGGCGCCATCGTGCTGGTATCGTCCATCAACGCCGAGCGCGGCAAGGTTGGACTGGCGCCGTACGCCGCCAGCAAAGCCGGCATGAACGCGCTCGCACGCACCGCCGCGCGCGAGCTCGGTGCCTTCGGCATCCGCGTGAACGCCGTCGCGCCAGGCTGGATCGAGACGCCGATGACCGACCGGCTTCCCGAGGAGCTGCGTCAGCGTGCGCGCGATGAGTCCGCCCTCGGCCGCATGGGACAGGCAGACGATGTCGCGAGGGCCGTGTTGTTTCTGACGACCGAGTGGTCCCGTCACGTGACGGGGCAAGTGCTGCGCGTGGACGGCGGGCAGCTCATCGGGTGATGCGCGCAGGGGAGAGAGCCATGGAGTCAGACAGCGTTGCCCGTGATCTCGTGCTCGTCCGCCGGCTCCAACCCGCGGACCTCGAGGCGATCGTCGCCATCGACGCGGCCAGCGTCGGCCGCCGGCGCGAACGGTTCCTCGCCCAGAAGGTGACGCAGGCGCTCGGCGATACCGGCATCGCCGTCTCGCTTGCCGCGCTGCTCGACGATCACGTCGTCGGATTCGCCCTGGCCCGCCTCTACTACGGAGAGTTCGGCGTCGTCGAACCGGCGGCGGTGCTCGACGTGTTCGGCGTGCATCCCGGCTATCGAGGCCGCCACGTGGCGGCGGCGCTCATCGATCAACTGCGGACCAACCTGCTCGGCCTCGGGATTCCGACGCTGCAGACCGAGGTGCGGTGGGGCAGTCCGGACCTCGTCACCTTCTTCCAGCACGAGGGCTTCACGATCGCGCCGCGACTCTGCCTGGACCTCGATCTCGCGCGCACCCGCACCTGAGGATCATCCCCATGAACGTCACGAAGTCCACACGCTACGCGCTGTACGCCGCGGCCGAGATGGCCCGCGCGGGTGAGAATCCGACGACGGTGTCCGCGGTGGCAGGGAGGTACGGCATTCCGGAGGGCGCGCTGGCGAAGGTCTTCCAGCAATTGGTGCGGTCCGGTCTCGCGACCGGCACGCGCGGCATCGGCGGCGGCTATCGCCTCGCGCGGCCGGCGTCCCGGATCACGGTGCTCGAGGTCATGCACGTCTTCGAGCGCCGGCGCGAACCCGGCGGCTGCCTGCTGCACGACAAGCCCGCGGCCTGTCCGAAGGCGTCGGCCTGCGGGCTCCACTGGCTCTTCAACGAGGTGGACGAGCTCGTCCGCAGCACGTACGAGTCGGTCACGCTTGAAACGCTCGTGCGTCGCGCGGCCCGCGCCGCGTGAAGCGGTGCCGTCTGACGTGACCACATAATGGTAATATTGTGGTCACATGTCTAGCCAGAACAAACAGCGCGTGGGCATCCGCGAACTGAAGGCGCACCTGAGCGCGTGCCTCAAGCGCGTCGCGGCTGGTGAGCGATTGACGGTCACTGACCGCGGGCGCGCCATCGCCACCATCGCGCCGGCGGAGGCCACGCCATCCCTGGACTGGGTGCATGCGATGGTGGCGGACGGCCGGGCGCGGTGGGGTGGCGGCAAGCCATCCGGCCTCTCCGTCCGAATCAAGTCCCGCGGCAAGCCCGCGTCCAGGATGGTGATTGAGGATCGCCGGTGACGCTGTACCTCGATACCAGCAGCCTCGTGAAGCTCTATCTGGACGAGCCGGGCGCCAGGGAGATTCAGCAGCTCGTCCGCGAGGCGGACGTGGTGGTCATGTCGGTGCTGGCGTATCCGGAAGCGCGCGCCACGTTGGCCCGACGCCGGCGTGAGCGCCTGATGACGCCGGCCGAAGCGTCGTCCGCGGTCAAGCAGCTCGACGCCGACTGGCCGCGTTTTGTGGCTCTTTCCTTCGGGGACGAGCTGGCGCTCGCCGCCGGACGCCTGGCCGACGCGCACGGACTGCGCGGAGGCGACGCCGTGCACCTCGCGTCGTTCGAGGACCTGGTCACCCGCTGCGCCGACGGAGATGTGCGCTTCTCGTGCGCCGACGACCGCCTGTCGCGCGCCGCGCGATCGTTGACGTAGTCGGCGCGCTACTCGCCGCCCGACTTTTCCGCCAGGATCTTCTTCACCTGATTGACGGTATTCACGATGCCAATCTCGGCGAGATCCTTGCCGATGGCCTTCGTCGCGGCATGCGGGTTGCCGGACAGGCCGTTGTTGACGCGCGGACTCCCGTCCGGGTTCGTGCCACGACCGCCGCCGCCACCACCACCGGCGCGCTGACCACCACCACCGGCACCGGCTGGCGGAGCGCCGGCACCCGCTGCACGAGCGGCGGCAGCCTTCTCACGGTTGTCACGGTTCGTCTTCCAGGTAAGGAGGTCAGCTTCGAGCGAAGGGCCTTCGAACCGGGTGCCGTCGAATGGCACGGTCTTGTAGGTGGGCCGGATGTAGGCGAACGTGGAGGGTTCCCAATACATCATCTCGGCCGTTTCCATCATTCCGCCGTGGCCGGCGATCGGGAGCTTGTGGTTGAACATGTACATGTCGATGTCGTCGTGCGTCTTCTGGTAGAAGTCGGGCACGTAGTGCACACGAATACCCTTGGCCCCGAACTTCGCCGTCATCTCTTCGGCCACCTGTCTCATTTCCTGCTGGCCGCCGCCGTGGTCGCCCATGAGGAAGATGTCCTTGAAGCCCATGAACATCAGGCTTTCGACCGCGCCCTGCTGAATGCCCTTGAACACCTCGGCCGTGACCTGGATCGCACCAGGATTCGCCGCGCTCGTCCCGTTCTCCTCGAAGCCTCTCCAGGAATTCGCGTTGAAGCCACCCGTTGCGGCGACCGCGAAAGGCAGCGTCGGCGCGACGATCGTCTTGCCCAGGCGCTTCGCGGCTTCAATCGCGCGGTGTGAAGACAGGATCGTGTGGACTCCGATGATCGCATGCGGTCCACGTATCTCGGTGCCGCCGGTGGGCATGAGGACGGAGGTCCAGCCGTTCTTGATTTTGTCGGCGATCTCGCTGGAGGTGAGCAGGCTGAGCTCGACGACACTGTTGACGTTCATTCCGGCCACACCCTGCCCCGAGGTCGCAACCTGCGAGTAGAGCGCCGGCGTGAGAAGGGCCGAAAAACAACAAAAGACCAGAAACTTCTTCATGCAGCCTCCCCGGGTGGGGAGACTATATGTCATGAAGACCATCATTGCCGCCGCGCTGGCCGTGGTCACCCTCGGGGCCGGCGTCTGGGCGTGGGAACAGCGTCAGCGGGCCGTACCGCGCACGCCGGCGGTGTCGCCGGTGCTGACGCCCGACAACTACTCGCCGCTGGGCTTCGAGGACCTCCTGGCGTACGAGCGGGCGTATCCCGGCGCGGTCGGCAGTCCACTCGTCATTCAGGCCAACGCGGCGAAGTACTGGGTGTTCCAGGGGATCGCTCAACGTGCGCCCGGCGCCGGCACGCTCGGCGCCTGGATCAGCCTCGGCCCCGAGACCACGTTCGCGGACGCGTCCGGCGCGGAGACCGTGTCCGGCCGCGTCTCGGCGCTCGCCGTGTCGCCTCGCTGCGAGCGGAGCGGAGCGTGCCGGTTGTGGGTCGGCACCGCCGGCGGCGGCGTCTGGCGCACGGACAAGGCCATGCATCAGACCGATCCGGAATGGCGATGGATCGGCCGCGGGCTTGGCACCAACAGCATCGGCAGCCTCGCGATCGATCCGGGCGATCGGTCCGGCAACACGCTCTATGTCGGCACCGGCGAGACCAACCAGCCGAACAACTCCGGCGCGGGCACCGGTCTGTACCGCTCGACCGACGGCGGCACTCGCTGGGCCCGCCTCCCGACGATGATCTCGGATCCAATCGTATCGGCCGCGCCGATCGACTTCACGTCCACGCGCGGCATCGCCAGCGTCGTCGTCGATCCTTCGAACCCGCAGACGGTCTACGTCGGAACGGCGAGCGCCATGCTCGGCATGACGGGCGTGCGCGGCGGCCAGACGCAGACGACCGGTTACCCGCAGCCGCGGGTCGGCTTGTACAAGACGGAGAACCGCGGCCAGACATGGACGCTCATCTGGACTCCGCCGCTCGACCCGGTGATTCCGCCCAACCCCAACATCGGCGCGGGCGTCGGCGACACGATGTTCGGCGTGAGGCTCGTGAAACTTGATCCCCGCAATTCCTCGATCATCTATGCCACGGCGTGGAACAACGCGATTCACCGGTCCGCCCCGTCGCTCGAGGGCGGCGACGCGTCGTTCAAGCCCGTCTTCGCCGTCGTCGGCGGCGCGCGCTTCCGCGACCTCGCGATGTTCGACCTGACGGTCAAGAGCGGCCGCACACGGATGTACGTCTACAACGGCACCGAATCGGTCACGCCGCAGGCGCTGTACCGCCTCGACAACGCCGACGTCGCGGCGGCGACCCTCGTGACCGGAGCCGCCACGTCGCTCGTGAACACCGCCTCCTGGAGAAAGATGTCGTCCGACGACACCTCGAGTCCCGGACTGACGAGCCGGCGGATCTGCGGGTCGCAGTGTTTCTACGATCTCGTCGTGGCCGTGCCTGAGAACCGGCCGGACACGGTCGTTGTCGGCGGCCTGGCTGCGCCCACGTTCGGCGAGCCGACCATTCGATCGACCGACGGAGGCGAGAGCTTCTCAGGGTTCGGCCGCGACGCCCAGGCGACCCGCAACGACAGCCATGTGGACGTGCGGGCCGTGGTGTTCCATCCCCGCGATCCGGAGATCGCGTGGGTGGGCTCGGACGGCGGCGTCGTGCGCAACGACGGCACGTTCACGAGCATCACCAACCGGTGCTCATCGCAGTTCAACAACGCCGCGCAGTGTCAGACGATGCTGGCGCGCGTGCCGACGCGCCTGTACTTCCTCAACAAGGGACTGCAGACGATGCAGTTCTACAACGTCGCGGTGGATCCGGCGGCGCCGCTCACGCGCGTCATCGGCGGGCTGCAGGACAACGGCACGATCTGGCTGAGCGGCACGGGCGATCCGCGCGTCTGGACGATGCTGTTCCCGTCCGGCGACGGCACGTCGGCGTCGGGCTTTCATCCGGCGCGGTTCGGGGTCGTCTTTGCGAGCGTTCAGAGCAACCAGTACTTCGTCAACTTCAGGAATGGCGATCTGGCCTGGTGGGCGCGGATTGACGGTCCGATCCGGGCGAGCGGCGAGCGCGAAAGCATCACGCAGTCGACGGGCCGCCAGTTCCTCACGTTCGACCGCGCGCGCCCGGACACGCAGTTCACGGGCTTCCAGCACGTCTGGCGAACGCAGAACAACGGCGGATCGCAGGCGTCGCTCGAGGCGAGTTGCCGCACGGGCGCCGCGTCGACGTGCGGCGACTGGCTGCCGCTCGGCGTGGCGTACCCGTTCGCGGCCGGCAGCACGCCGAGCTCGGCCAGCCGCCTGCCGGGCGACCTCACGAGCACCTTCTACGGCGGCGATCGGACTGACGGGCTCATCGTCGCGGCGGAGCGCACGCCCGCCGACGCGAGCACGCTGTGGGCGGCGACGAACAAAGGCCGCCTGTTCATTTCCAGGAATGCCGACGCCGCTGCTGCCGCGGTGACGTTCACGCGCATCGACACGGGTGCCACCCCGGGACGCTTCGTGACCCGCATCTTCGCCAGCCGCACCGATCCCAACGTGGCGTTCGTGTCCTATTCGGGTTTCAACGCGCTGACGCCGACGACGCCCGGCCACATCTTCCGCGTCGTGTACAACCCGGGGACCGGCAACGCGACGTTTACGTCGATGGATCGCGACCTCGGCGACCTGCCGGTCAACACGATTGCGTTCGACGATGTGACGGGCGACTTGTACGCGGCGACCGACTTCGCGCCGCTCGTGCTCGTGAACGGCGCCGCGCAGTGGGCGATCGCCGGTGTGGGCCACCCTGAAGCGCTGATGGTGGACATGGAGATCATTCCGGAGCGGCGGTTGCTCATCACCGCGACGCACGGACTCGGGATTTATTACCTGACGCTGCGGTGAGAGCGGTCGACAAAGCTCTCAACACGAAGGACACGAAGAAGAACAGGAAAACACGGAGGGAACGGAGGAACGGAGAGAGCGGAGGTTGTCTCCGTGAAGCCCGGCGTCGTCCTGGGTTACGAACAGATCGGGTTGACGAACACCCGAGCCAACGCGAAACCAGCTCGCGATGTGGGTGTTCGTAACCCGATCTGTTCGTGACCCAGGCGGCCAGAGGCCGCCGGCGGGCAAGGCCCGCCGGACGCCGGGCTTCCGTGCCTCCGGATCTCCGCGTCTTCCTTCCTTCGGGTCCTTCGTGCTCTTCGTGGTTGAAATTTGTTCTAGAACTTCGCGACGACGCCGATCGTCACGCGCACGCGCGCCTGCCATCCGCCCCTGAACGCGTCGAAAGAACTCAGCGTGCCGCTGAGCGTGGAAGAGCGTCCGGTCGAGGCGTTGTTGCTGAACTGCAGATTGGGATACGTGAAGGATTCGATGAATCCCGCGGGTGCGCCGATCCTGACGAGCGGCGCGGCGTCGATGGACACGCGCGTCGTGCTCGGGCTGAGCAGCACGCGGCCGTCGATGCGAATGCCCCAGCGCGGCGAGATGTCACGGCGCACGCCGCCGCCCACTACCGCCACGAGCACCGTGCGCTGGGCGTACCGCAACGTGACGTGATCCGTCTCGTCGATCGGGACCGAGCCGGCGATCGTGAACCGATACGAACCGTCGACACTGACCGACGGCGGATCGCCGGCCTGCGCCAGCACGCCGCCGCCGGCAATGACGAACGGCGTGAAGCCGGCGACGGGAGCCAAATCGGCGACGAGCGCGCCGGTCAGGGCAACCTCACGGCTCGACCCGTCCGTGACGGTGCTCGCGGTTGAGATGACGGGGCCGGCGAACGGACCGGTCGCGAGCAACGCCGTGAACGTCGATTGGAACGTCGCCCTGGCCGCCTCAACCCCGGCGACGAGCGTGTCGGAGAATCCGGCGGGCGTCGCCATGACGTCGAATCCGACTTCGAATGAGTAGCGCCCACGAAGGGGACGGCGGACCCGCACGCCGAACGCCGCCGATCCGGCGTCGTCCAACCCGAGCGGCGCAAGCACCGCATCGAGCGGGGTGATGCGGCCGGTCACGCCGAACTCTTCGGCCACGCTGTTCAGGAACGCGGCGCCGTCGCCGAAGTACCAGGACGGGACCCGCCAGCTGGGGAAGATGGGGCTCGACGTCGCGATCGGCGCGCCGGGCTCCGGCAACATGAGCGACCCGCCGGACGACCGCCGGCCGAGCGAGAGCCCGCCGTACGCATCGACTTCCCAACGGGGCCGATCGGCCTGGCTGGGCGGAGGCGAGCCGGGGGTCTGCGCCTCGGCGGCCGCCGCCGTCGAAAGCACCGCGCAGAGCGTCACGGCCGGCGACCAGAAGCGGGCGCGCATATTCAGGAGTTTACGGCCTTTCTCGGGAACCGGTGGCCTGACGCGATCCGCCCCTGATCCGTCCCGATACCATCCACACCAGCGCCGACACGATCACGATAGCCATCAGCCACCGCACCGCGCCGAGCGCGGACATGACGGTCAGATCGGGCCAATCGACCTGCCGTAGCAACGTCCAGCGTTCGGTCATCCAGTGCCACGCGGTGTGCACGACCAGCGCCGACATGATGATGATCCCGATCCGTTCCGCCACGACGAATCGGAACATCAGCGCGAGCGCCGGAATCAGCAGCGCGACGACCAGAATCTGCCCGAGCTCGACGCCGACGTTGAATGCGAAGAGCGACGTCACGAGATGCGACCCGGCAAACTGCAGCGTCTCCTGCAGGGCGAATGAGAAGCCGAACCCGTGCACCAGGCCAAACGCGAACGTGATTACCCATCGCCGGCGGACCGCCTGGACGCCGACAATGTTCTCCAGCGCCATGTAGAGAATCGACATCGCGATCAGCGTCTCGATGAGCGGCGGAAACCACGAGCCATTCGGGCCGAAGCCGAACGCGGCGGCGGCGAGCGTGATCGAGTGCGCGACGGTGAAGGCCGTGACGATGAGGATGAGCTCGCGGAAGCGGCGGAACGGGAGCACGAGACAGAAAACGAAAAGCAGGTGATCGGTGCCATCGAGGATGTGCGTGAAGCCGAGGGCGACGAACCGGCGCGCCGCGTGGTACCAGCGCGGGTCGAGCCGGACCAGGCCCTGGTCGCCGAGGTAGTGGAACGCCCGCTCGACGCCGCCGGGCGGCAGGAAGCGCAGCACGGTCACGACGCGGATGCCCAGGCGCGCGAGCCCAGGCTGGATCGCAAACTCCGACCGATCGGAGCCGATCGGGTACTCGAGCAGCACATCGAGCAGCGCCTGATTCCAGATGAGGGTCGTGTCATGCGGCAGCGGCGCGCCCGTGACGTGCGCGAGCGCCGTGTCGTAGGCCGCGAACGACGGGTCGGATGGCAGCGACACCCGCGCGGCGACGAGGTGCGGCGCGCTGACCGTCGCGTCGCCCTCGAAGAGCGTGATGCTGTTCGTGATCCACAGCTCGGCCGCGTCGCGAAGCAGGGCGTCGCTGCGCGAGAGGTCGAGGAATCCGGGTCCGTACACGGGGAAGTTGACGTCGCGCATCGCGCCAAGCGGGACGCGCAGCAGGACCCGCAGCCGCTGGGCGTCGGGCTTGACGAACATCTGGACGAGGACGTCGGCGGGGATGTCGTGCGCGGCCGGCCGGGCCGGCCACACCACGAGGAATGCCGTCGCAATAAGGCCGGCGATGCCGAATCGGCGTGTCATGAGCGAATGGTCCCGCAGTGTATACTGGCCGCCTTCCGGACGGAATTTTGGAGGACTGACGCGGCATGACGCGATACCTCTTGATTGTGGCAACCGCTCTCGCAGGGCTGCAGGCGCAGGCTCCGACGTTCCAGGTCGATCGGCTCTGGCCGAAGCCGCTGGGCAACTCGTGGATCCTCGGCTCAGTCACGGGCGTGGCCGTGGACGCGCAGGATCACATCTGGCTCGTGCATCGCGGCGTGGACTCGCTGACCACGCGTACGGAGGCCGGTCTGAATCTGACGCCGCCTGGGTCCGAAGCGTGCTGCATGGCAGCGCCGCAAGTCCTCGAATTCGACATGTCGGGCGCGCTCGTCTCCAACTGGGGCGGACCCGGCACGGGCTTCGACTGGCCGGTCTCGCCGGGCGGCATCACGGTCGACGATAAAGGGAACGTCTGGATCGCGGCGGCGGGTGCGCCTGACGTGGTGCAAGCCGCCCCGCGCGGCGGAGCAGCCGCGGGTGGCGGTGCGGCCGGCGGCGGGGGCCGAGGCCGCGGCGCCGGTGCGCCTCCGCGTCCGGCAGACGCGCACATTCTCAAGTTCACGCGCACGGGCCAGTTCGTACTGCAGATCGGCAAGGCGGGTGAGGTCGGCGACAAGGAGAGCAAGACCAACCTCAACCGTCCCGCCGACATGGCCGTGGACACCGCGGCCAACGAGGTCTACGTCGCCGACGCCGGCACCAGCCAGCGCATCGTCGTCTTCGACGCGACGACCGGCGCGTACAAGCGTCAGTGGGGCGGCCACGGGACGGATTTCGCGCGGCTGAGCTGCGTGACGCTCTCGAAGGACGGGCAGGTCTACGTCTGCGATCGCAAGAACAACCGTATCCAGGTGTTCAAGAAGGACGGGACCTTCGTCGCCGAAGCGATCGTTTCGAAGACGACGCTGGGCAACGGCGCGGTGTGGGACATCGCGTTCTCGCCGGATGCCGCGCAGCAGCATCTCTACATCGCTGACGGGCAGGACGAAAAGGTCTTCGTGCTGAATCGCAAGACGCTCGCGACCGTGACGAGCTTTGGCGGCGGTGGACGCTGGCCGGGCGGCTTCTATGGCGTCGGGAGCATCGCCGTCGATTCGAAGGGCACGATTTACACGGGCGAGACGTACGAAGGCAAGCGCATCCAGCGCTTTGTCAGGAAGTAAATGGAGGCCGGGTCTTCAGACCCGGCATACAACGCATGACGCGTAATCGGACGATTGCCACCGTCTTCATCGCCTCGCTCGTCGTGCTGGGCACGGCCGAGCGCCTGCTCGAACGCGAAGCGTCAGCCCAATCCAAGGACGGCATGGTCCAGGCGCCGAAGTTCGAAGTCGATCCGATGTTCCCGAAGCCGATGCCGAACGGCTGG
>JANOGJ010000691.1:0-2935 GCA_031405995.1 Acidobacteriota bacterium | reverse complement strand
TCGCCTCGGTCAGATCCCGACGGCCGACAGCACGGTCTTCATGCGCGATGCCACGCGCGCGGGTTCGAAGTCCTGCACGCGCCGGCGCTCGCCGGCGAGCACCCCGGCTCGGAACGGCTCGTCGTAGACGAGCGCGCCCAGCAGTTCCGCCGCGTATTCGAGGTCCTTGGGCGCGAAGCCCACGCCCGCGCCGCCGAGCGTCTCGGGCACCGCGGCCTCGGCGTAGGCCAGGACCGGCACGTCCATGGCCATCGCCTCGACGAGCGGCACGCAGAACCCCTCGTGCTCGCTGAGCGACACGTACGCGTGCGCGTGCCGGTAGTATGCCGCCAGTTCGCCGATCGGGACTGGACCGGTGAACCAGAACCGGTCGGGCGGGAGGCGGTGCGCGAGGATGAGCGATCGGATCGCCGCGTAGTACGACGGCACGCCGTCGTGCCGGCCGACGAAGATGAACCGGAAGTCCGAGTCGATGTACCGCCGGTACTGCTCGGCGAGCCGGATGTGGTCCTCGATCTTCTTGTGCGGCGCCACGCGGCCCACAAAGAGGATGTTCGCCAGGCCGTCCTGCAGAACCTGTTCGAGCGCCGGCACCGACGGCGCGTCGCGCAGGCGGTCCAGGTCGAGCGCGAGGGGCAGCACCTCAGGCTTCGCGAACCCGAGCTCCGCCAGTTCCCGGCAGTTGTACGCCGAGTCGCCGACCGCGACGTCCGTCCGGCCGGCGAGCGTGGCCAGCTCCTGCCGGCCGCGCGCGGTCATGGCGCAGAGGCGTTCGTCGACGCCCGCGAAGAAACGGGCCGGCGTGACGTTGTGGTAGTCGAGCACCTTGGTGCCGGGCAGCCGGCCGAACGCCTCGGTCATGGCCGACGCCGTCGCAAAGTGGAGGATGGTGACGTCGCCGCCGCGTGAGCCCGCGTGATCCCACGGGCGCACGTCGCCGGCGAGGCGCTCGTCGATGTCGATGGCGTAGATGTCGGATACATGTCCCCACGACCGCAGCAGGCCGCGGAGCACGCGCGCGTGATCCCCCACGGCGTCGCCCGCATGCGCGGCCGGCACCCACTGGTTGACGATCATGCGCGGGCCTCGAGCGCGGCGGCGAGCCCGCGCGATTGAGGCCAGGCCGGCAGCCGGTGGAAGGCGAGCGGCCGCGTTTGCCGGATCTCCTCGAGTTCGGCCGCCACGCGGAAGTCGTCCCAGAATCCGGCGGCCACCGGCGGCGCCGGCCGGCGCGGCGACGCCAACACCTGTGCCACGAAGCCGAGGAGCGCGCCCGCGAAGTCCCGCGACTGCAGGCGCGCGAGCGCCGCATCCTGGGCGTCGAGCACCTTCGCCTCCAGCGCCGCGTCGGACAGCACCGCGTCCATGAGCGCCGCGACCTCGGCTGAATCCGTTGAGTCGTACACGATTCCGCCGCCATCCAACGTCGCCGGCACCGCCGCCCTCGCGAGCGCGAGCACCGGCACGTTCTTGTAGAACGCCTCGACGAGCGGCACGCAGAAGCCTTCGTGCTCGCTCGCGGAGAGGAACAGGTCGGCGACCTCGTAGAGCGCGGTCAGTTCCGCGTCGCTCACCTGGCCGAGAAAGTGGACGTCCCGGACGCCGAGGTCGGCGGCCAGCGCGTGGAGCTGCATCAGGTACGGTTCGAACCCTTCCGCCGTGCCCGCCAGGAGCAGACGCGCGCGCGGGTTGTGGTGCGCCTGGTAGGCGTGAAAATGCCGAATCAGGTTGTCCGGGCGCTTGTTCGGCGCCACGCGGCCGACGAACAACACGTTCGTGGCATCGTCGTCGTAGGCGGCGAGGATGCGCGGGTCGGGCGGACCGTCCAGCTGCGCGAAGCCCGTCACGACGGGTAGCACCGCGGTCGGCGCGAATCCCAACGCCTCGAGTTCGCGGCGGTTGAACTCTGACGCGCCCAGCGCCATGTCCACCCGCGTCCGGTACGCCGAGAGCTCGCGCTTCCCGTGGAAGCACTGGCGCGCGAGTTGATCGTGCACGCCAACGAAAAATTCAGGCGGCGTGATGTTGTGATAGTTCAGGATCATCCGGCAGGGAAGGGCGAAGGCGGTGCGCGACGCCCGCGATCCCAGCGAGAAGTGATTCAGGATGACGTCGTCGGCCGAGACTTCGTCCACCATGTCCCGGTAGTCCACGGCCAGATCCCGCGACCGCGCGTCGGCGTTCTCGACGATGATCTCGGAGTCGTATCCGGCGCCGCGCAGGACGCGCGCCGCCGCGATCGCCTGATTGCTGATCGCGTCGCCGTACCGCAGCGTCGCGACGATCTGGTGCACGGCCGCCATCAGCGCATCACCGGTCCAGCCGGGGCCGCGTTCATGATCTGCCGGCCCGGGGGCTCGGTCCGGTTCCGGCGCGCGAAGAATCCGGGCAGCGGCGCGATCGGCGCGCCGGCGCGCTCGCGCTTCAGCCGGTCGAACATCTCGAGGTACTTGCGCTCGATCACGGGCCAGGTGTAATTCCGCTTGAAGAACTCGCGCCCGCGCTGGCCCAGCACCGCGCCGAGCGGGCCGGTGCCTTCGAGCGCGTAGAGCGCCTCGTCGAACTCGTCGAACGTGTCGTAGAACAAGCCGGCGCCGCTCCGCAGGCACTGGCCGCGCAGGACGTCGCACTGCCCGTTGGCGAGGACCGGCTTGCCGAGCGCCCAGGCTTCGAGCGCGACGATCGACAGGCTCTCGAAGGGCGAGGGCATGATCAGCACATCGGCGGCCGCAAGCGCGTCGAACTTGTCGGCGTCGGGCAGGAAACCCACGGCCCTGATTCGAGGATGCTTCGGGACTTCGAGCGCGCCGGCGCCGACGACTACCAGGTCGAGCCCGTCGGGCCGGCGGGCCGCGTAGCGCATGAAGTAGTCGAACAGCGTCTTGCAGCCCTTGTTGGGGTCGAGTCGTCCGATGTAAATCGCGAACGGGCGCCG
>JANOGJ010000673.1:0-3618 GCA_031405995.1 Acidobacteriota bacterium | reverse complement strand
GCGGCCGTGTTCGATCGAGCCGAACCGATCCGGAAACTCCGGCCGGTATTTGAACGTCCGGAATTGCGCTTCGGAAAACGGATTGTCGTTGCTCACCCGAGGCCGCGAGTGGCTCAGGACTCCATACACGGCCTCGTCGATGCGATCGGTGGACAAGCGCAGGTCGGTCGAGATCGCGGCCCGCTCAGCGTCGAGCAGGATCGCGTCTTCCGTGGACGACGAGAACACGCGACCTTCTTCGAGGCCGACGACGAACAGGACCGGCCGGCCGGCGTAGCCCGCTTGCGACAGATGGGACGCGTAGAGATGACCGGGGCGGGGACGCTCGGGCGCGACCGTGAGTGATTGGACACGTTCCCTTACAAACCGCAGCGCCTGAGACAGCGCGCACGAAAACTCGCCCAGCGCGCGGAGCTCGCCGACGTGTTCCTGCAGCGTGGCCGCCGCGCGATGATCGAGGGCATTGCTACGCGCGGTCCGTCGCTCGAGGAAGTCGAGCACGCCGGTGACGACCGTCTGCAGCGGCACCGTGCCCTCGTCTCCAGCCATCGGCACCGAGGCCACGAGTTCGCCAATCCACGCGCGAACACGCGCGGCTCGCTCGGCCTTCTCTCGCGCGTCGGCGCGGTCTTCATCGGATGCCTCCGGATCGGCGGCGCGAGCTTCGTAGCCCTTGCAGAGGCGCGCGAGGGCCAGTCCGTATGTGGCCCGCCCCCATCCGGCCTCTGCTCTCGCGAGTACGCGGGCGGCCTGTCCGGCGGTGAACCCCTCGTACTCCTCGACGCTCTCCTCGACGCTGATGTCGCCCGACTGCAGCAAGCGGCGGAGGTGGCCGGCCGAGAAGTCCGTTTCAATCCAGTCGCAGAGTCCGAGCAGCGCGCGGCCCGGGCGCGTAAGCGCAGCGGGGATGCCCGCCCCCAGCGTCACGGGCCAATCGTGACGGAGCGCCTTCTCCCAGATGAGCGTCAGGTGCGCGTCGGAGGCGCACGCGATTTCCACATGGTCCAACGTCACGCCGGCGGCGAGAATCCGACGAAAGACTTCTTCGATCTCTGCCTCGCGCCCGCCCGCCTGAAACAGGTGGATCTCGGGCTTCGGCGCGCCGCTTCGCGCGACAAAGGCGGGCGTCATCAGGAATGCCAGCGGGTTCGTTGTGGCGTCGGCTTTCAGGCGCTCCGCTGGCAGCGACACGATTCGCCGAGGCATTGACACGCCAGGAAGCGCGAGCGTGCGAGGCGTGAGCCGTTCGCCCGGCAAAGTATCGAGGAGCGCCCGCTGAAGCGGGTTCCAGTTGGCGTCAGGGAGTTCGGTCCAGCAGTCTTGGGGCTGAATCGGACACCAGTCCGCGTGGCGTACCGCCTCCTGGTACACCGCGGCCATGTCGGCGCGGCTGTGTTCGTCGAGGAAGCGCTCGTACGCAGACAGCAGTGCGACGATCTCCGCGTGCTTTGCGGGCGATGCGAAGGCGTGTGGCGCGAGCGCGTGCGGGCGGACACCAGCCATCCGCAACTCGCGCACTGTCGCCCACAGCGCCTGCGCCAGTGTCGGATGGTCCGCGAGCGGCCGGAAGTAGCCGCCTTTGAGTGGCAGGTCGAGGAGGAGGCGCATCATCAATGCCGGACCCAGCTCCTCCATCGATGGATCGATTCCGCGCTCGACGAGGAACGGCGCGCCCATGCGTAATGCGACGTCGAGCGGCGTGACGAATCTAAGATTGGCCCAGTCGGTGCCCTCGAGGACGATCCGGTCGCCGACGGTGCGGCCGATCGAGTGCGACGGGACGAACACCCACTTCGCGCGCGTCGGATGCTCGCGGCACAGGCGCTTCAATTGTTCGACGAACGGCTCCACTGGCGTGCCGCGCACAGTATGGCGCAGAGGTGTGACAGGGGGGTTCCTACGTACTCTGTTCGCTGAGGGACGAAGACGCGTGTATTGAGCTATTGAGTGATCGGGTTATCGGGTTATCGGGTTATTGGCGTCAAGCAGCGACGGCCACGGACTAATGAAACTCGAGGTCCTGGGCGAGCGATGTCCGACGAGCCCCTTCCACCCGGCCTCTACGAGCGCCTCGTTACGCGCTCCCTCGAACGCAAGCTGCTCCACTTCGATCCAACTGGAACTCGCGCCGTCCGCGAAGGGGTCGAACCCGCCGAGGCCCCCGGCACGCTGGCCCGACACGTGGAGAGGGTCCTCGAGCGCGCCCTTGATGGACTCCCGAACGAAGAGAGGCTGACGAAGCAGACGGAGTTCACCAATCGACTGATCGCGCTGCTCGTGGAAATCGATGCTGACTCGCAGGACGAACACGTCGTCATCCCGCCTGGGGAGCTCCGCGCCATTCGCGACCTGACGACCGGCATCGGTCGACAGCCGGACCTCGTTTCGCCACTCGTGCCGCTGTCGGCCTCCGACTTGCTCGTCAACGCGCGCGACGAGCCGAGCCTTGCCGCGAATCTCGCGGCAGAGATTCCCTCCGCCGATTCGATCGACCTTCTCTGCGCGTTTGTCAGATGGCACGGGCTCCGGACTATCGAGGACCAACTGCGCGCGCACTGCCGTGCCAATAAGACGCTGCGCGTGATTACCACCGTGTTCACCGGCTCCACGGAGCGCAAGGCTCTTGACTGGCTCGTTTCCCTCGGAGCCGAAGTGAAGATCTCGTACGACACTGAGTCGACGCGGTTGCACGCGAAAGCCTGGCTCTTCCGCCGCTCGAGCGGCTATTCGACTGCGTACATCGGCTCCTCCAACCTATCGAAGTCCGCGATGGTCGATGGGGTCGAGTGGAACGTCAGGCTTGCCGAAATCACGTCAGCCGCCATCCTCCAGAAGTTCGACGCCACGTTCGAGACGTACTGGTCGGACAGGGACTACGCTCCACGCACACCCGGCCATCGTCGCTGAGATGCGCGAGTTGCTTGACCTTCTCGACGGTCGCTCTGAGCATCTCACTTTCCCTCTCGATGAGGAGATGCACTGGGCGCACCATGTGCCGCTTTCCGTTCATGCCCGCCACTCGACCAGCGACATATTCACCGCGTTTGGGCTGATGGACTTGCAGAGGCGAGCCTGGACCCAGACGGGCGTGTTTCGCGACGACAGCACCAACAGCGATGTCTTTCTCGTGACACTCGAAAAGTCCGAACGCGACTATTCACCGACGACGCGCTACAAGGACTACGCAATCTCGTCGACACTCTTCCACTGGGAATCGCAGTCGACGCATACACAACGCTCAAAGACGGGCCAACGCTACATCCGCCACCAGGAACTCGGTGGCAACATCCTCCTCTTCGTGCGCCATCGACGTGAAGTCGGAGGGAGGGCACAGCCCTACACGTTCCTCGGTCCAGTGGACTACAAGTCTCACCAGGGCGAACGGCCGATTAGTTTCGTGTGGAACTTACGCCGCCCGATGCCGGCGGACTTCTTCAGGGAGGCAAAGGTGGTAGCAGTCTAGGTCCCGGATCGCAGTTTCTCCACTGTCTGTGGCCGGGCCAGACTGTAATTCTTGCCAACCTCGATCGGAATCTCTGGACTTTCACGCTGCCCAACCAGGCACGCGAGTTGCTGTCATCCAACCGCCGCGGACGATGCTATCGTCGTCCCTCGATG
>JANOGJ010000638.1:0-3967 GCA_031405995.1 Acidobacteriota bacterium | reverse complement strand
GTGCAGGAAGCCGGGTTCCTGGAGGAGCTGTGCGTGGTATTCCGGCCATCGTTCGCGCATCGAGTCTGCCGGCGATGGCTCGACGAGTCGTTCGATCAAGAATTCCGCCCGGAAGACCGCGTCGCACAGGGACGTCAGCGGTTCTCGCCAGAAGCTCACCTGCCATTCGCGGTCGGTCCGCCTCCAGACATCGGTCTCTACCACGATGTCGAAGTACGAGCCGCCCTTGCGGAGCCAATCGGTCGTCGGGTGCTGCGTCGATAGGGCGAGCACGCCGCCGGGTCGAAGCACCCGGCAAAGCTCGGCCAGAGCAGCGTGCCGGTCGTCAATGTGGTGGATCGTGAGCGCACACACGACGGCATCGAAGCTGTCGTCCTCGAACGACATCGGTGCACCGAGCATCTGCTGTTGGACGACGCAGCGGTCACCGAGCCGGGCTCGCGCCAGCTTGACCATGGGTTCGCTTGCATCGATCGCTACAACCTGCGCGCCGCGCTCGATGAGCTGCTCCGAGTAGAAGCCCGGGCCACAGCCGGCGTCGAGCACGCGCGTGCCACGGACGTCACCGAGGAGCTCCAGCAGGGCTGGCCGGTCGTAATGGGCGTTGTAGGCACCATCGGCCGCACGCTGCTCGAACATCGATGCCATCGAGTCGTACACGCGCCCCAGATGATCGTCCATCTCGTGGACTCTATGAACTCTGCCGACCTCGACCAGCAATCCCTACCGAATTGAAGGTGACGTCGGGGCCGGGACCAGCCGGCTCTGAGTGGGCGAGCGCTATGGATGATCGGCGCACTGGCGACGGTCGTTCCTGCACAGCGTGCCGTCTCGGTTCGTCCTGCCGCACAGCACCGAGGCGTCCCGCATCCGTGCGAGCTTCTCGTTGAGGCGCGCGATATCCGCTTTCGCAATCGGCGGACCCTTCGCATAGCTGGAACGGCGGGGAACGTTGTCGAGGAAGTCCTGGGCGCGTCGAGCGATGGCCGCGTCGCTCCGGCGCAACGCAACCGTTGTGAGCTTGCGGGAGACTGCGTCGGGGTCGACGAGACCCGCCTGAAACACCGCTGTGAGGAACCGGATGTCCTTTGCGCGACCGGCGAGGGCCTTGGCGACGCACAGATCTTCGGGGTGAAGGCACAGGCCGACAGCGCCGGTCTCGGGGTCCTCGATCCGAACGAGGCGCTCGTCCCAGCTCTCGGGAAGGCTGGCCGTCCACGGCGACACGCCGTCAGCGTAGATGCCGTACTTGTCGGAGAAGTGGCTGGCTTCGCCGAGCAGGCCGTCGACCTTGTCGGCCTTCTCTTCGTCGTCGTCGTCGAAGGGAAGAATGTCTGCCTCGGCCGACATCGTTGCGTCGTCGGGAAGCATCAACTCGCGGAACGAGGCGAGGATCGACTGGCTGCCGATGATCACCACCGTGTCCTCGCCGAGCATCGCGGCGGCGGCGCGGATGATCCGATGCAGTCCCTCCCTGTTCATCGAGATCCGGCTCTGCGCAGCTTCGATCGACGAGTCACTTCGTCTCGTTCGTTGTCGTTCAGCAGCGTGGTGAACGGCGACATCTTGAGCAGCTCGACATCGTCCTCGTCGGTGGACAGCAACAAGCGGACGATGTCGGATCGAGGTCCGTCGAGCAGGTGCTGCCACGTCTCGATGTAGGGCGAGCTTCGCTTGCTCAGCGATTGTTCGAGAACGTGCAACCGACCGCGCCCGAATTCGAGGACACGGTCGGGGTCATCGAGGAACTTCTCCAGCACGATGCGATGGATTTCGATGGTCTTGGACACCGACCGGTCGTCTTGCCGGGAAGGCTTGGGCACCACCTCAACCGTCTCCGAGCCAACCGAGAGGATTCGTTCCAAGGTCTCGATGCTCGGGCTGCGGCGGCCGTGCTCGTACATGGACAACACCGGCTGCGGAATGCCCGTCAGCTTGCTGAGGGTCGTCTGAGAGAGGTTGTGTCGGCCCCTGAACTCCTTGACGACCTCTGAAGTGTCCATGCGGTCACTATATCTCAGTCGATATAGATGCGCGGCTGCTTGTCTTCGTGGCTTGGGCTGCCGATACAGAGCTATGTCGCTTCAGGAGTCCCGCAGCACATCGAGGCTCTTGACCCAGCGATGGACCAAGTTCGGCATGGACCGCCTGTACGTGAAGACGGACGATGGCCTCGACGTTGGCTGGCTCGATCTCGTCGATGGATCACGGCTGGTCACAAAGCCCCAGTTCGCTGAAGCCTTCAACCTCACCGTCGAGAGCTGGCTGGCGAGTCGATCTCAGGGCTGCACCTCCACGCTGTCGAACGCCCTTGCTGTCGATTCCGCACACGTAGAGGAAACGGGAATCGTTGAGAAGCCGTCGGTCCCGCGGCTTACTGACCGAGCTCAGAGAGCCGAACAACCGTGGGACGACCTTGCTCTGCGTGTTGCCGGGCAAGCGGCGACAGAGCAGGCAGACCTGCTCTGGATCCAGGGCCCAGAGTTCCGCAGCTTCCTCAGCCGACTCTTGAGAATCCGCACGAAGGGCATCCGCACCGAGGAGGAGCGGATGTGGCGGCTCGGAGCCGAGGGCGAACGGCTCGTCGGCCGCGAGCTGACGCAGCTGCCCTCGGAGTGGCGGTGCCTGCACGCAGTGCCTGTAGGTGATCGTGGCAGCGACATCGATCACGTAGTCGTCGGGCCCGGCGGTGTCTTCACGCTGAACACCAAGAACCACCGTCGCTCCAAGGTATGGGTGGGCGGACGGACCGTCCTGCTCAACGGCACCCGAGTGGAGTACATCCGCAACTCCGAACACGAGGCGCGCCGGGCCGGCAAGCTGCTCTCGCAGGCGTCCGGTCTTCCTGTGAGTGTCGATCCGCTGCTGGTGGTGATCGCGAGAACCGTGACTGTCAAGGAGGCTCCGCAGAATGTATCCGTGCTTACCCACTCGTCCGTCTGCGCATGGCTCTCCGCGAGGCCGAGGTGCCTCGGCCCGGACGTCGTCGACGCGATCTACGAAATGGCGCGGCGGAGCACCACCTGGTCCGGCTGACGGTCGGTCCGGCTTGCGGTCGACCTGGCCCCGAACACACCTCATGACCGAGGCTCGGTGAAGCCGATCGACGTGCTGCCTCCTGGGGTTGCTATCGGTCAGCGGACCGAGCTCAATCTCGATGTGGAGGTGCGAATGCCCGACGAGCAGCTGACGAATCAGAGCACCAGCCCGCGCGGAACCACCGTGTGGCTGGTACTCGACATCGGGCAGGCGGATAGCGACGTTGCGGGGTTCTGGGAACAGGCGGACGCTGTCGCGCACCAAGCAGCGCTCCTCGCCGCCAGCCCGCACTTCCTCGTACTCGTACGCAAGGTCGTGGTCCAGGGCGGGCGCCGTCGGTGTCGGCTCTGCGGCGAGCCGGTGGTGCTCGACGACACCTCTGACCCTGAGTCGTGGCGACACACTGATGACGCCAACGATCTCGGCGACCACACCGCCGAGTTGTGAGCACGATGGCGAAGGCCCCGACCGCTACTGGATGAGAGCTTGCAGGTGCTCGGCGAGCGACCTACTCGCGCGCACGACGCCGATGGCTTCTGACTCCGCGTCGGTTGGCGACTCTGACCAGTACGGGTCGACGGCGCCGAGCGAGTCGCCAGGGAGGAGCACCGCTCCGTTGTTCCGAGGAAGGTCTTTGCCGAGTTCCCAGTACTCGTAGCAGTCGAGCGCCTCGACGATCATCGCCAGGTCCTCGTCCGACAGCGTGATGTTCACATCCATCTACGAATGGTCTCGAGCAGGCGAACGGGCCGTCAAGGGCAAAAGTCGTGTCGACTCACGCAACCGCTGCGGCGAAGGCTTGGTACAGGTCGCCTGAGAGCGGCTGGTCCAGCTCCCAGGTGACGGCCATCGGCCGCTCGCCCACGTGGCCGCGATAGGTGGCGGGACCCAGGAACCAGAAGGCACGATCGTCGGCACTGAGTCGGCT
>JANOGJ010000629.1:0-1660 GCA_031405995.1 Acidobacteriota bacterium | reverse complement strand
TGCGGTCGCGCGAGCTCTTCGTCCTGGCGGCGCTGACGCTCGCCATGGGCACGGCGCTCGCGTCGTCGGCCTTCTTCGGCGTCTCGCTCGCGCTCGGCGCGTTCGTCGCGGGCCTCGTCGTCGGCGAGTCGCCCTTCAGCCACCAGATCGGCGCGGACCTGCTGCCGTTCCGTGAGGCCTTCGCGGTCATCTTCTTCGTGTCGGTCGGCATGCTCGTGGACCCACGCCAGCTCGTCGCCGACTGGGACCGCGTCGTCGTCGTGACGCTGCTCATGGTGGTGATGAAAGCGGCGCTGTCGGGCGCCATCGCCTTCGCGCTCAAGTGCCCCGGCCGCACCGTGCTCGCGCTCGCGGCCGGCCGAAGCCAGATTGGCGAGTTTTCATTCATCGTCGGACAGGCGGGTTTGAAGCTGGGCATTCTCGACAACGAGCAGTACTCGCTCATCCTCGCCGGCGCCATTCTGTCGATCACGATCAATCCGCTCCTGATCCGCCTCGTGGATCCCGCCGAGCGATGGTTGAAGGGGCGGCCGCGCGTCTGGCGCCTGATGGACGCGGTGGACCGCCAGCTGTACGCCATGCCGGCGCCGGACGCCCTGCTCGACGGTCATGTCGTCATCGTCGGTTGCGGCCGGGTCGGCCGCCACATCGCCGAGGCGCTTGGCCGGCTGAACATCAAGCGGCTCGTCGTCGAGGCGGACCCGACGCGCCTCAACAAGCTGCACGCGATCGGCGTGCCGGTGCTCTACGGCGATGCGGGCAGCTCGGACATCCTGATCCACGCGCATCTCGAGCGCGCGCGCGCGGTGGTCATCACGCTGCCCGACGACGCCGCGGCGCTGGCGTGTGTCGCGACGGTCAAGAAGCTCGCGCCCAACCTCCGGATCGTCGCCAGGGCGTCGACGTGGGAGGGCGCCAAGCGCCTCATCGCCGACGGCGCCGATCAGGTCGTGCGGCCGGAGCTCGAAGGCGGCGTCGAGATCGTGAGGCGAACGCTCCTCGACCTCGACCTGCCGGTCAGGGAGGTCCAGCGATACACCGACCTCGTCCGCCGGGAAGGCCTCGATGAGGCCGAGCGGCCTAGCCCGGAGCGGGCGCGCGTCCTGGACGACCTGGTCACGGCGGCAAGGGACCTCGAGGTCGGCTGGCTGGTGGTGGCGCCTGGCAGCGCAGTCGCTGGCCGAGCGCTCGTGGACACGCTGATTCGGGCGACGACCGGCGTGAACGTCGTGGCCATCGCCCGTCACCAGGAGCTCATCAAGAACCCAGGAGCCCAGGAAGTGCTGCAGTCAGGGGACCGGGTCGCGGTTATTGGGACGCCCGCCCAGGTTGCGGACGCCGAACACTACTTCTCCCACTTCAATTAGTTTTACTTAGTCATATAGTCGTTTGACTTAGTATTACTTAGTGTCAGAGTTTCCACGGCCTGATCCCACGGATCTCGGCCTGATCGGTCGGCTGGCGAGGGACGGAAGGGCCTCCTGGGTGGATCTGGCCCGCGAGTTTCGGCTTCGCGTTGGTTCACCGCGACGGCACCGTCCTCTATCACTCCGATGGACGGCTGGCGCTACGCGAAAACCTGATGGACGAAGTGGGCCGCGACGCGCGATTGCGCGCAGTGGTGTTGGCGGAACAAGCCAACGAGTTCGACTCCTCCTAT